>JBGQNJ010000230.1:0-3277 GCA_041501065.1 Dehalococcoidia bacterium | reverse complement strand
GTGCAGCGTCGGATGCCGCGGACGCTGTTCGCGACGCCGCCGTCGTCATAATCGCCACTCCCATCGCCGCTATCCCCGACATAATGGAGCAGATCGCTCCCGCCTTGCCCGAGGACTGCATCGTCACCGACGCCGCGAGCACGAAGGCGCAGGTCATGCGTTGGGCAGAGGAGCTTCTGCCGCATCACATCAGCTTCGTCGGCGGTCACCCCATGGCCGGCAAAGAGCGCTCCGGCATCGACGTCGCCGACGCCGCTCTCTTCGAAGGCAAGCCGTACTGCATCGTGCCTTCCGTCCACGCCAAGGAGACGGCCGTCAACACCGTCGTCGGCCTGGCGGACCTCGTCGGGGCGTCGCCCGTGTTCATGGACGCTGAGGAGCATGACAGCTACGTCGCCGCCATAAGCCACCTGCCGCTCGTCGTGTCGACGGCGCTCTTCTCGCTCGTGCGTGACAGCGCCGCCTGGCCGGAAATGGCGCAGCTTGCGTCCAGCGGCTTCCGCGACGTCACGCGTCTCGCTTCCGGCAGCCCCGAGATGAGCGAGGACATCTGTCGCACCAACGCGCAGAACATCAGTCACTGGCTCGACCGTATGGTCGCGGAACTGAGGAAGTACCGCGACCTCATCCGGGGCGACGACGAAGAAGCGCTGTTCAAGGCCTTCGCCCGCGTCCAGTTCGAACGCGACGCCTTCCTGGCCGGCGGCGCCAAGCCGAAGCGAATGGAGCGACCGGTGGAAGCGGGAATCGGCCTCAGCGACCTGCTAATGGGCCACTGGGCCGCCAGCCGCACCCGCGAGGTGATGAAAGCCGTCGAGAGCCAGGAGCCACCGTCGGGGCGTGCTCACAGGTCAAGACACCGCCCTGAGAGAGAGCGATGATGGCATGGAGAAAAGGATTTCTTCGCCGCGCCGTCTCAGCGGCTCGATAACGGTACCCCCCGATAAGTCGATATCTCATCGGGCCGCCATCCTCAACGCCATCGCATCCGGCCCGGCCGCCGTCGAGAACTTCCTCGTCGCGGAGGACTGCCTGTCCACCCTCGCCTGCCTGCGTTCGCTCGGCGTCTCCTGGTCTCTGCGCGAGAACCACGACGGCGGCAGCGACCTCACGATAACTGGTCGTGGCCTGGCGGGCCTGAGCGAGAGCGCCGACGTCCTCGACACCGGCAACTCCGGCACGACGATGCGGCTCCTCGCCGGTCTCCTTGCCGGCCGCCCGTTCCTCTCCATCCTCACCGGCGACGAGTCGCTCCGCTCCCGGCCCATGGCGCGCATCATCGAGCCCCTGCGGCAGATGGGCGCTCAGGTTTACGGGCGCAACAACGACACACTGGCGCCGTTGGTCATTATGGGCGGGCGGCTTCGCGGAATGCGCTACCGGTCACCCGTCGCCAGCGCCCAGGTGAAGTCGGCGCTCCTGCTCGCCGGCCTGCAGGCGGAAGGCGAAACCGTCTACGAAGAACCTGTGCGGTCGCGCGACCACACAGAGCGGATGCTGCGCGCGATGGGCGCCGGCCTGAGAGAAGAAGGCAACACCCTCCGACTGTCGCCGCTCGCGAAGGACCTGGCGCCGCTCAGCCTGCGCGTGCCCGGCGACTTCTCCGCCGCCGCCTTCTGGCTCGTCGCTGCCGCGCTCCATCCCGACGCCGACCTAACGCTCCGCGGCGTAGGCCTGAACCCTACCCGCACAGGCCTGCTCGACGTGCTGAGGGAGATGGGCGCGGACATCATCGTCAGCGGCGAGCGCGTCGACGGCGGAGAGTCGGTGGCGGACCTGCGGGCGCGCTCCGGCAAGCTAAAGGGCGTCGAGGTCGACGGGCCGACCGTCGTGCGCCTTATCGACGAGGTGCCGGCCCTAGCCGTTGCGGCCTCGCTGGCGGAAGGCCGGACGACGGTCCGCGACGTGGGCGAGCTGCGCCTCAAGGAGTCGGACCGCGTCAAGCTCACGGTGCAGGAGCTGCGACGGATGGGCGCCCGCATCGACGAAGAAGGCGATGCGCTTGTCATCGAAGGCGCGGACAGGCTCACCGGCGCCGTCTGCGACAGTCACGGCGACCACCGTCTCGCCATGGCGCTTGCCGTTGCCGGCGTTGTCGCCGAAGGGGAGACGGTCATCCGGGGCGCGGAAGCAACGGATGTCTCCTATCCCGGTTTCTGGCAGGCTTTGGACAGCGTAAAGGGCACGAGCTGACAGGTAGGTGTGGTGATGAGCCCTAACTTGATCCATATTGGGTTCGGAAATCACCTGGCCGCTTCTCACGTTATCGCCATTGCGCCCCCGAACGCGGCGCCTATTCGCCGACTGATGCAGGAGCACAAGGCGAAAGGCATGGCCATCGACATGACAAGCGGCCGTCGCACCAAAGCGGTAATGTTCATGGACGACGGCCACATCATCCTCACCGCCATCACGCCGGAGACCGTCGCCGCGCGGGCGGCCGGCAAGACGGCGGCGGATCCCTCGGGCCGGAGTCGCTGACCCATGCAGGACGGAGCGGAGCGCGCGAGTCCAAACGCCTCTTCGAGCGCTCCCATTCTTCTCGTGATCTCCGGCCCCTCCGGCGTCGGCAAGGATGCCGTCGTTGCCGGCGTCAGGAAGGCTCTTCCTTCCGCCTGCTTTGCCACCACCGTCACAACGCGGCCGCCGCGTCCCGGCGAACGCGACGGCGTCGACTACCGCTTCCTCAGCGACGGGCAGTACGACCGCCTCGTCGCGGAGGACGGCTTCCTGGAGCGGGCCTCCGTTTACACGCATCGCTATGGCGTGCCCCGGAGAGAGGTCGAAGAGGCGCTGCGAGAGGGGCGGGACGTGATCGTGCGCGTCGACGTCCAGGGCGCCGCCACCATAAAACGCCTCATCCCCGATGCCGTCCTCGTGTTCCTCGCCCCTGAGTCCGACGAAGTCCTCCAGAAGCGTCTCCGCGACCGAGCGACCGACGGCGGCACCGACCTGCGCGTGCGCCTCGACACCGCCGCCCGCGAGATGGCGCAGGAGGGCGCGTCCGACTACGTCGTCGTGAACGCGGACGGCCGGCTAGCAGACGCTGTCTCCCGGATCGTCTCCATCGTCGAGTCGGAGAAGCACCGCCGGAGCCGCCGTCCGACCCAGATCTGAACGCTTCTCACTCGCTCTTCCCCTTATCTTCGCCCTAGAGCAAACTGTCCACGGAAGGCGAAATCGATGATCTGTAACTCGCTTGTTTTTAAAAAATGCTTGGTGCTATAGTTCACAAGCCGAAGCCAGCGCGACGCTTGAGGCGAATCTGATGGGCGGT
>JBGQNJ010000229.1:0-3284 GCA_041501065.1 Dehalococcoidia bacterium | reverse complement strand
TATTCGACGATAACGCCCGAAGGGATCGGCGCGCATATCGCCGAGATCCAGGGGCCGCGCTCCGGGACCGGCGACGAGGCCAATAGGGCCAGGCTGAACGAGGTAGCCGCCTACGTCCACAATTCGCTCGCAGTTGACGGCCTGGTGGTGACTGAGGCGCCTATCAACTTCGCCGGGAGGACCTTTCCCAACATCGTCGGAACGCTAACGGGGACGACGTGTCCCGAGAAGACTCTCATCGTCGGTGCCCACTACGACGGCGTGAGCAGCGGGCCGGGCGCCGACGATAACGCGAGCGGCGTCGCTGCGATGCTGGAGGTCGCCCGCGTGCTCAGCGCGCAGCCCTTGCAGGCATCGGTGGACTTCGCCGCGTTCTCTTTCGAGGAAGCAGGCCTCGTCGGGAGCAGTCAGATGGCCGCTGCCGCGGACTCCGCCGACAGGGAGTTGCTGGGGATGATCAACTTCGACATGATCGCCTATACGTGCGATGAGCCCGGCTGTCAGGACTACCCGGAGGGGATGGAGCCGGTGCGTCCGACAGGCGACTTCCTATCGGTCGTGGGAAACAGCAACTCGGCCTTGCTACTGAATCAGTCCGTAGCGGCGTCGGCAGCGGCGGTGCCGGGCCTGGTGGTGCTCCCGCTGGAAGTGCCGGGCAACGGCGAGACGCTCCCGGACGTGCGTCGGGCCGACCACGCTCCCTTCTGGGACCATGGATTCCAGGCGCTTTTCGTCACCGATACGGCGGACCTTCGCAATCCCAACTACCATCTGTCAACCGACGAGCTTGGTACGCTGAACCTCCAGTTCGCGGCCGATACTGCTAACGCCGCCGCGGCGACGGTCGTCGAGGCGCTGACCGCGGATGCGAACGGCGACGGTCGCGCCGACGTGTGCGGCGAACCGGTCGGCGGAAGCACGGAATCGCCGCAGCCGGAGTCGCCTGTTGAATCCGGGACCGACGAGTCGTCGACGCCGGACGCCGTTCTCCTGGCGATACTGGCCGCGGCGAGCGTCGCCGTACTGGCGGCAGCCGGCGGCTGGCTTGCGGTAAAGCGGAGGTCGCGCTAGGACTACGCGGCCGAGCCCGGCGCATCCGCGGGAACGGGATTCCCGGAAGCGGAATCGACAGGCGGGAGCGTCATTATGACGCTCGTGCCGCGCCCGAGTTCGCTCTTCAACTCCACCTGTCCCCCATGCTGCTCCACGGTCCGTCGCACTACCGTCAGGCCGAGCCCGATGCCCCTCAGCTTCGTGGTGAACATGGGGTCGAACACCTTCGCCAGGTTCTGCGGCGCGATTCCTTCACCGGTATCGGAGAAGACCACCGTCACGCCGTCCGCGGCCAACTGCGTCCTCACGGAGAGCCGGCCGCCGTGGGGCATCGCCTGGACGGCGTTGGCGATGATGTCGAGGAAGGCGCGCTCCAGGCGCTCCGCGTCGCAGACAAGGGGCGGCAGGTCGGGGGCCGGTTTGCGCGTGACGCGGATGTTCGCGGGGATTTGTGACCGCGCCAGCGCCTGGTCGACGATCACGTTCAGGCTGGCCGGCGACAACAGGATCTGCGGCGTGAGAGCGAATTCGAGGATGTCGTCGATCGCTCTCCTCGCGCTCTTGACCTCGCGGCCGATGATCTGGGCATGTTTGAGGGCCCTGGCATCGCTGATTCCCGCCTGATTACAGAGGAAATAGGCGGAGTTGCTGATGACGCCGAGGGGGTTTCGCAACTCGTGGGCGAGGGTTGCCGCCATGCGCTCCAATGCGCGGACCGCGGCCCGCAGTTCTCGCGTGCGCGCCTGCTGCTCGTGCAGCCGCCGCTCGCGTTCCTCTGCCTCCTTGTGCTCGGTGATGTCCTCAAGGGTCCCTACGCGTCCGATCTGCCGGCCATCGGTGGACAGAATAGGCCGGGAATGCACACGCACCCAGCAAATTCCCCGGTGGGGCGTTTGCAGGCGGAACTCCAGCGTGTATTGCTGTCCTGAGGCGATGGCGTTCGACCTTTCAGCCAGCACGGCCTCCCGATCGTCGGGATGAACGATGTCTGTCCAGCCGAGGCCCAGGTTCTGGTCAAGCGTCAATCCGGTTATCTCGCGGAGACGCTCGTTCGTGTAAACGGCGCGACCTTCGGCGTCGGAGCGGAAGACTCCCACCGGCGAGGATGCGCTAAGCTCGCGGAAGTGCACCTCCGACTGGCGTAGCGCTTCCTCTGCCTCACGGCGCTCCGTGGTGTCACGGCCGGTAAACACGAGGGCGAGTGGCCGCCCGTCGTCGTCGCGCACGAGCGCGACGCTATCGGCGAACCAACGGTATTGACCGTTCTTGCACAGCCACCGATACTCGTGACGGCTGGCCGTCTCGTCTTCGAAGCCAGCGACAAGCTTCTCGACTCGCTGCCTGTATTTCGGCCAGTCATCGGGATGGATTCGGTGACGGTAGGCGTAGACTCCGAGGGCAGCGAACTCCTCCTGGGTGAACCCGGTCAGAGGAAGGACCGCGGGGCTGACATATTCGCAGACGCCTGACGGCACCCTAACCCGGCAAATGGCATCGGACGACGCTTCCAGCACCTGCCGGAAGCGGTTCTCGCTCTCCCGCAGCGTCTCCTCGCCGCGCTTGCGCTCGGTGATGTCCTCGACCATAGCGATATGATAACGAGGAGACTCGCTCTCGCCCCACATCGGCACGACAGTCAGGCCTACACAGACAATGGAGCCGTCTGTGCGGTAGTAGCGTTTCTCCATGTTGAAGGAGCGGATCTGACCCTCGATCAACCGTTTCATGTTGTCGAGGTCAAGTTGAAGATCGTCGGGGTGTGTGATGCTCTGGAAATTGAGTTTCAGCATCTCCTCCTGCGTGCGTCCGACGATTTCGCAGAATTTCGCGTTGATCTGCAGGAACTGACCGGTGTGGGAGTCCATCAGGGCAATACCGAGCGGGGCCTGCTCGTAAAGTGCCCGGAAGCGCGCCTCGCTCTCCCGCAGCTCCTCTTCGGCCCGCCTCCGCTGTGTAACGTCTTCCACCATGCCCGCGCGTCCTATCTGCTCACCCTTCTCGTCGAACAGCGGGCTGTTGCGTGTCTCCACGCACCGTGTTACACCTTGCGGGGTCAATATGCGGAAGTCCCCTAGGAAGGCGCGGCCTTCCGCCATTGCCTTCGTCCTCTCTGCAATGACTGCCTCTCGGTCGTCAGGGTGAGGGTCGATGCCCCAGCGCCAACCCGCCGTCTCCTGCAATGCCGTCAACCCCGTGATCTCCAGCACTGTCTGGTTGACATACACGATCTT
>JBGQNJ010000228.1:0-3291 GCA_041501065.1 Dehalococcoidia bacterium | reverse complement strand
AGTCCTCTTCGGGCCATCTGTGACTGCCGTCCTTTCGCGTCCTGTCGGGAAGGACCGAGGGCGAACGCAGCCGAACGCGGCGGCTCGGCTCAGGGGCACGCGGCAACCAGCTTCCGGTTGCCTTCTCGAGGCGGATCGCTTACAGTCCGGCTATTCCAGAGAAAGGTCAGATCAAACACATGAGCGACAGCCAGACGACGAAAGTCATGGAACAGGCAGCGGGGAACCCGTTCCAGAACGCTCTCGCGCAGTTCGACGCGGTCGCCGACGTCATGGGTCTCGACGACGGCATCCGGGCCGAGCTGCGCACCTGTCAGCACGAACTGACGGTCAACTTCCCCGTGCAGATGGACAATGGTACCAGACGCATGTTCAAAGGCTACCGCTGCCAGCACAACAACGCCCTGGGGCCGTACAAGGGAGGCATCCGCTACCACCCCGACGTCTCTCTCGACGAGGTCAAGGCGCTGGCGATGTGGATGACCTGGAAGTGCTCCGTCGTGGGTCTGCCTTACGGCGGCGGCAAGGGCGGCATCATCGTCAACCCGAAGGAGCTGTCCCTAACGGAGCTCGAATCCCTGACCAGACGCTACGCCAGCGAGATCAGCCCCTTCATCGGTCCCTGGAAAGACGTGCCGGCGCCGGACGTCAACACCACGGGCCAGATCATGGCCTGGATCATGGACACCTACAGCCGCGAGCAGGGGAGCCTCACGCCGGGCGTGATCACCGGCAAGCCGCTGAGCCTCTTCGGCAGCGAGGGCCGCTTCGAGGCGACCGGCCGCGGCATCCTCTACGTGGCGCAGGAGGCCTGCCCTTACAAGGGAATGCCGCTAGACGGTGCCACCGTCGCCGTGCAGGGTTTCGGCAACGCCGGCACTGTCGCGGCGTGCCTGCTGGAGGCCGCGGGCGCGCGCGTCGTCGCAGCCAGCGACACGTCGGGGGGTATCTACAACGCCAAGGGGATCGATGCCCCGGCGCTCACCCGCTTCAAGCGAGAGGGCGGCCGCGTCGCTGAGAGCGGCGTCGGCGATGCGATCACGAACGCCGAGCTGCTGACGCTGCCCGTGGACGTCCTCGTGCCGGCTGCCTTCGAAGGGCAGATAACGGAGAAGAACGCCCCCGACGTGAAGGCGCGCATCATCCTCGAGGCTGCGAACGGACCCATCTCGCCGGAAGCGGACGAGATACTGAACGATGCCGGCGCATTCATCGTGCCGGACATCCTCGCCAGCTCCGGCGGCGTCATCGTCTCCTACTTCGAGTGGGTGCAGAACATCAACGGCATGTACTGGGACGAGGAGGAGGTCAACGAGCGCCTGCACAAGATCATAACGAAGAGTTTCCACCGCGTGACAGAGGTCGCCGAGCAGCGCCGTCTGCCGATGCGGAAAGCGGCGTACGTCGTGGCCGTGCAGCGTGTCGTCGACGCGATAGAGGCGCGAGGCATCTACCCGTAACGGGCCTTCCATTTGGCATAAGGGAAGAACGGCACTACAATTGCCCTTGGCTGCGGTCGTAGATCGCGGCCGAGAGTTGTTGTCCAGACAGATTGGGAAGGTCCGATGCTGGAGAGCGATGCCCCCGACACGGAAAGGAAAACGGTCGCGATCCTCAAGGTGCTGAGCGAATCGCCGGAGCCGCTTGGCTCGATCAGCATCGCCCGCGCCCTCGAGAATCACGGCATCTATCTAAACGAGCGAACCGTTCGCTATCACCTGCGCATCACGGACGCGCGCGGCTTCACCCAGCCACTGGGTAGAGACGGAAGGATGCTGACTCGCCGCGGCCAGGAGGAGCTGACGAACGCGCTGGCGCCGGAGCAGATCGGCTTCGTCATCGAGCGCATCGCGTCGCTGGCGTTTCAGACGACGCTCGATCCCGCCCTTGGCACCGGCGATGTCATCATTAACACCTCGCTGTTCCCGAAGGACAGGTTCAAGAAGGCCCTCTCAGCGATGAAGGACGCCTTCTCAGGCGGCGTCTGTGTCAGCGACCTCGTCGCCGTAGCCGATGAAGGCGAGAAGCTGGGCGACGTGATTGTCCCCGAGGGGAAAGTGGGCTTCGCCACCATCTGCAGCGCGACGATCAACGGCGTCTTTCTGAAAGCCGGCATACCGATGGACTCCCGCTTCGGCGGAATCCTGGAGTTGCGCGATTCCCTGCCGCGCCGGTTCGTCGCCATCATCAACTACGCGGGATCATCGCTGGACCCGTCGCTGGCGTATATCAAGGCGCGCATGACGAGCGTCCGCGAGGCGGCGGCGACCGGCAACGGCAAGATCCTGGCCAACTTCCGCGAAATCCCGGGAGCGGCCAAGCCGATGGCTCAGGAGCTCGTGGCGAAGCTGAAGGCGATAAGTATCGGCGGCGTGGTTGTAGTCGGCTACACCAGCCAGCCGGTCTGCCAGATTCCCGTCGGCCTGAACAAGGTCGGCGTAATCCTCGACGGCGGGCTGAACCCGCTGGCGGCCGCCGAGGAGGCGGGCATCGAGGCCGAGAACATCGCCAACAGCGGCACCATCGACTTTAAGCGGCTGGGGAGCTTCTGGGACATCTAGAGCCACCCTCTGCGTGACTTCGTGGCAAGGAGCGTTCCGAGTAGGGGCGCTCTTGTCCTATACTGCGTCAGAGCGGCCGGCGTATAGCAGGGAGAATGGGCCATGGTGATGGAGCGGTTCGACCTCACGGGCAAAGTTGTCGTTGTCACGGGCGCTGCGCGCGGCCTCGGAAAGCAGATGACGCTGGCGCTGGCGCTGGCGGGCGCGGATGTCCTCGTCGCTGATGTGCTGACCTCGCAGAACGAGCAGACCGCCGCCGAGGTCCGCGCGATGGGGCGTCGCGCCGCGCCTGTCAGCGTCGACGTACGCGACTCCCATCAGTGCGACGAACTGATCCAGCGCTGCCTCGAGGAGTTCGGCCACATCGACGTTATGTTGAGCAACGCCGGCATCGGCGAGAGGCGCGGCCTCAACAAGCCACTATGGGAGGTGACCGACGACGACTGGGCGGACAACATCGCCATTAACCTCTCCAGCGCCTTCTACTGCGCCCGCGCCGCCTCGCGGCCTATGATCGACCAGGGCCACGGCGTGATCATCAACCTCGGCTCGGGCACAGCGCTCCGCGGTGCCCCGCAGATCTTCCCCTATGCGGCAGCGAAAGCGGCCGTCATCTCACTAACGAAGTCACTGGCGATGCTGCTGGCGCGACACAACATACGGGTGAACTGCATCATCCCCGGCGAGTTCGCGCGGCGGCCGTCGGAGAGCGAGGAGGAAGAACGCTTCT
>JBGQNJ010000227.1:0-3293 GCA_041501065.1 Dehalococcoidia bacterium | reverse complement strand
TGCACCCGGAAGGGGGCGAAGTCGTCGCCGTCGAGCCGTCGGAGTCCGCTCTTGAGCTCGCGCGCCGCGACCTCCAGGAGCGCTGGGGCGCCGTCGTGCGGTTCGTCTCGGGCCAGGCGGAGAACCTGTCGCGTTTCGTCCAGCGCACGGCCGACGCCGTCGTCTTCTGTAACGCCATTCACCTCGTCGAAGACAAGCGGCGCATGCTGCACGAGGTGTCGGAGGCGCTGCGCGAGCGCGGCCTCTTCGCCTTCAACAGCACTTTCTTCGACGGCGCGCAGCCGCCGGACACGAAGCCCTTCTACGTGATGTGGGTGCGCCGCGCCCTGCGCATCTTCCGCGAGGAGAACCCGGAGATGCGCCGCAACAAGGAAGAGAGGGCCCAGGCGCGCATCCAGCTCAGCGCCGACGAGTACCGGCGGCTCCTTGCCGACGAGGGCTTTGACGTCCAGCACATGGAGCTCTGCCCGGTCGAGATGCCTCTGGAGGGCCTCGAGGCCATAAGCGAGTACGAGCTTTTTGCGAAGGGGGCGCTGCCCGGCGTCCCGCTGGCTATGGCGGTGGACTGCTTGAAGCGCGGCGTGGCGGACACGTTCCGCGAGCAGAAGCTGACCTCGGTGACGCGCAACTGGCTCCAGGTCGTCGCCGTCAAGGCCTGACAACCTTTATAATCGAAGCATGCCCCGTTCTTCGATTTCCCACGATCGAGCCCCTGATCGCATGAACTACCGCCGGGCCCTCGACTACCTGCTCAGCTTCACTGACTTCGAGCGCAGCGGCGGCTTCACGCCCCGGCCCGACGTCGCGCCCGTGCGCGCGCTGCTGCGCCACCTCGGCGAGCCGCACCGGGGGCGCCTCACCGTGCACGTCGCCGGCAGCAAGGGCAAGGGCAGCACGGCGGCGATGATCGCGTCGGTCCTGCGGGAGTGCGGGCTGACGGTCGGGCTGTACACCAGCCCTCACTTGCACCACATCTGCGAGCGCATCCGCATTGACGGGGAGCCCATCTCCGAGGAGGCGTTCGCCCGCTACGCCTCCGCTCTGCCGCCGGCGCTCGACGCCGTGGGGCGCGAGATGCCGGACCGCAAGCTCGTGACCTTCGACCTCCTGACGGCGATGGCCTTCCTCGCGTTCCGTGAGGCGCAGGCGGACATCCAGGTGCTCGAGACGGGTCTGGGCGGTCGCGTCGACTCCACGAATGCCGTCGAGCAGAAGGAAGTCTGCGTCATCACCTCCGTCAGCCTCGAGCACCAGGCGATTCTCGGCGACACGCTGCCGCAGATCGCCGCCGAGAAGGCCGGCATCATCGCGCCGGGCGCGACGGTCGTGTTGGCGACGCAGGCCGAATCCGTCGCCGAAGTCATCCGGCGTGCCTGCGACGAGCGCGGCGCCGACCTCGTCGAGGCCGGCCGGTCGTGCCGCTTCGAGCGACGCTGCCGTGGCATTGAAGGGCAGGAGGTGAGTCTGTCGACTCCCCAGGCCGAGTACAACCTGTGGCTGCCGCTCCTCGGCCTCCACCAGGTGGAGAACGCCGTCGCGGCCGTGCTGGCGGTCGAGGCGCTGCGGGAGCGCGGCGTCGCAGCGTCGACGGAACAGGTGCGCGACGGCCTGGCGAAGGTAGAGTGGCCCGGCCGCCTTGAGGTCCTTTCCCGGCGGCCTCTCCTGCTGGCCGATGGCGCCCACAACGCCGAGTCGGCGCGGCGGCTGCGCGAGACCCTGAGCGGCGACCTTGGCTTCGCGAAGGCGACGTTCGTTATCGGCGTCTCCAGGGACAAAGACACGGCCGGAATGGAGCGGGAGCTGCGCCCCATGGCCCGCCGGCTCATCGCGACCCGCTCCCGCCATCCGCGGGCGCTGGAGGCCGAGAGTGTGGCGGCGGCATTCTCCCTGAACGGCGTGTCCGCTTCGCCGCTGGCGCCCGTATCGAAGGCGGTCGACGCCGCGCTCGCCGGAAGCGGCCCTGACGAGCTGGTGTGCATCGTCGGCTCGCTGTTCGTGGCGGCAGAGGCGCGGGCGCACGTCCTCGGGATCGAGCACGAAGTCGCCGGCGGTTGAACCGACGCCTCGGTGACTATAGAATCGGAGCAGTCTGGCTGAAGCTGGAACGCAGGAAGGAAACATGAGCACAAGCACAGCCCGTCGCGTAGTCATAACCGGCATGGGCGCCATCACCCCGCTGGGGCTGACCGTCAAGGACTTCTGGCAGGGCTGCGTCGAAGGGCGGTCCGGCGTCGTGCCCATTACGAAGTTCGATTGCAGCCGCTACCCTGTGCACATCAACGCTGAGGTACCCGGCTTCGACCCCGCGAACTACATCGACTACAAAGAATCGCGGCGGATGGCCCGCTTCACGCAGTTCGCCATCGCCGCCGCGCGCGAGGCCATCGACAGCGCCGGCCTGCGCCTCGACGACGAAGACCGGACGCGCGCCGGCTGCCTCCTTGGCAACGGCAACGGCGGTTTCCCCAACACGGAAGACGCCATGCGGACGCTCATCGACAGGGGCGGCATGCGCATCGACCCGTTCTACATCCTGAAGATGTTGCCTAACATGGCCGCAGCCCAGGTGGCGCTCCAATTCGGCTTACAGGGTCACAACAACACCGCGATCACCGCTTGCGCCGCCTCGACGCAGGCGATAGGCGAGGCGATGGAGGTGGTGCGCCGCGGGCGCGCCGACGTCATGCTCACCGGCGGCACGGAAGCCGGCATCAGCGAGCTCGGACTGGCTTCCTTCTGCGTCATGCGGGCGCTCTCGACTCGCAACGACGAGCCGACGAAGGCCAGCCGTCCCTTCGACAAGGACCGCGACGGCTTCGTCTGCGCTGAGGGCGCCGCGATCCTCGTCCTGGAGAGCCTGGAGCACGCCCAGAGGCGCGGCGCGCCTATTCTGGCGGAGCTGGCGGGCTACGGCGCCTCTTCCGATGCCTACCACCAGGTTGCCCCCTGTGAGGACGGCGCCGGCGCCGCGCGCGCGATGAGTTGGGCGCTTCACGATGCCGGCGTCAAGCCCGGGGACATCGACTACATCAACGCCCACGGGACGTCGACGGTACTCAACGACGTCGCGGAGACGAGGGCGATAAAGGGCCTCTTCGGTGAGCATGCCTACAAGGTGCCGCTGAGCTCTACGAAGTCGATGATCGGGCACGTCCTGGGCGGCTCCGGCGCGCTGGAGGCGGTCGCCTGCGTGATGACGCTGCAAAGCGGTATCATCCACCCGACGATCAACCTCGACGAGCCGGACCCGGAGTGCGACCTCGACTACGTGCCGCACAAGGCGCGCAAGGTGG
>JBGQNJ010000226.1:0-3293 GCA_041501065.1 Dehalococcoidia bacterium | reverse complement strand
GCCAGGTCCATCGCCTCGCGCACGCCCTGTACGAGAGGCGCGTGCCCGTCGTGCCGCGGCTTGTGTCGCACGTGGGACGGTTTCTCACGGGCATCGAGATCCACCCGGGCGCCAGGATCGGCGAAGGGCTGTTCATCGACCACGGCATGGGCGTCGTCATCGGTGAGACGGCGGAGATCTGCAACGACTGCCACCTCTACCAGGGCGTGACCCTGGGCGGCACCAGCACGCGGCGGGAGAAGCGACACCCCACACTGGCGGACAACGTCGTCGTGGGCGCCGGCGCGGAGCTGATAGGCGCCATCTACGTCGGCGAGAACGCCCGTATCGGCGCCGGCTCCGTCGTCGTGACCAATGTCCCGGCCAACGCCACCGTCGTCGGCGTGCCGGGCCACATCGTCGCCTACCAGGAGCCGGGCGAAGACACGACCGTGAGGCTGCCGGACCCGGAGTGGGACCGCATCCAGGACCTGGAGGAGAGAGTCGGCCGCCTGGAGGAGCGTCTGAGGTCGCCCGACGGCGCTCCTGAGACATCATCTGAAATCACGGCTAGCGAGGATAGCGAAGCATGAGGCTGTACAGCACGCTGACACGCAGGGAAGAGGAGTTCGTCCCGGCAGGCGATACCGTCAAGATGTACGTCTGCGGCCCCAACCTGTACGCGCCCTGCCACGTGGGCCACGCCATGAGCTACGTCGTCTTCGACACGCTGCGGCGCTATCTCGAGTACCGCGGCTACAAGGTGCGACACGCCCAGAACTTCACCGATATCGAGGACAAGATCATCGCCCGCGCCCAGGCCCTGAACGTCACCACCGACGAGCTGGCGCGCCAGTACGTGGAGCGCTTCTTCACGGACATGGACAACCTCCACATCCAGCGCGCCCACGTCTACCCCCTGGCGACGCACGAGATCCCCGGCATGATCGAGATGATCCAGGGTCTCATCGCCAAGGGGCACGCCTATCCGGTCGACGGCGACGTCTACTTCCGCGTGACCAGCGACGACGACTACGGCAAGCTCTCCGGCCGCTCCATCGACGACCTCCAGGCCGGCGCCCGCATCGAGGTCGACGAGCGCAAGGAGCACCCGATGGACTTCGCCCTATGGAAGTCGTCGAAGCCGGGCGAGCCTTCGTGGGAGAGCCCATGGGGCCGCGGGCGGCCTGGCTGGCACATCGAATGCTCCGTCATGTCGCGGCGCTACCTGGGGGAGACGCTGGACATCCACGGCGGCGGCCAGGACCTCATCTTCCCGCACCACGAGAACGAGCTGGCGCAGTCGGAGAGCTATACCGGCGTCGTTCCCTTCGTCCGCTTCTGGGTGCACAACGGCCTGGCGCGCCTCAGCGACGGCGAGGAGAAGATGACGCGCTCCCTGGGCAACCTCGTCTCCATCACGGATGCCCTGGAGCAGCACGGCGCCGACACCCTGCGATTGTTCATCCTCAGCTCCAACTATCGCAGCCCGCTCACCTACGGCGACGAGCCGCTGGCGGCGGCGCGACGCGGCGCCGAGCGGCTGCGCACCGCGGCCCATGCCACGTCCACCGGCGAAGGCGAGCCGCTGGACGCGACGCCCTTCCGCGACCGCTTCATTGAAGCCATGGAGAACGACCTGAACACCGCCCAGGCGCTGGCCGCTCTCTTCGACCTGGCGCGCGACATCAACCGCGCCCGCGACGACGGACGCGCCATCGCGGCCGCCCAGGCGGTGCTCCTGGAGCTGAGCGGCGTCTTCGGTCTGACGCTGGCGGAAGCGGAGGGCGCCGTGGACGCAACGCCGTTGCGGCACCTTGTCGAGGAATTGAGCGATACTGCCGGCTTTTCTGACTTTGTGCGCCCCCGGCTTACAACAGTCTCCCCAAAAGACGCCGACGCGAACCACCTGATCGACCTGCTGATCGATCTACGGAAAGACCTGCGGCAGGCCAAGCAGTTCGCCCTCGCCGATAGCGTTCGCAGCCGTCTGGACGCCCTGGGCATCGCCCTGGAGGACACCCGCGAGGGCACCGTCTGGAAACGCAAGGATTGACTTTGCGCGTGCCAATCCCTATACTTACGTATGCTATGAGCCCCGACTGTCGGGGGCCTACTTTTGTTATGCCTGAAAGGGATCGGGCCCGAGTGGCGCAATGGTAGCGCAACCGACTTGTAATCGGTAGGTTGGTGGGTTCGAATCCCCCCTCGGGCTCCAGCTTTAGGGCAACCCGGAGGGGTGGGTGAGCGGCTAATACCGGCGGTCTGTAAAATCGCTGCCTTAACAGGCTACGCAGGTTCGAATCCTGCCCCCTCCACCACTCAAGGCTCAGACCGGTCCGCCACCGGCGGGTCGGGAAACCGAAGAACGAAGCACCGGACCGCTTGCCTGTTTACCCGCCTCGGGTGGGTCGGCGGCAAGGCGACAGACGGCGATAACGGCAGGGTGGCCGTTAACCCAGCCGCCAATAGTTCAGGTGCCCACATAGCTCAGCAGGTAGAGCACGTTCTTGGTAAGAACGGGGTCCTCGGTTCGAGTCCGAGTGTGGGCTCCATTTACTAGGAGGAATTTGACGACATGGCCAAGAAGAAGTTCGAGCGAACGAAGCCCCACGTGAACGTCGGCACCATCGGTCACGTAGACCATGGCAAGACGACCCTGCTCTCGGCGATCACGAAAGCGTTGTCGCTCAAGGGCTTAGCCGAGTACCGCGACTTCTGGAGCATCGACAATGCGCCGGAAGAGCGCGCACGGGGCATCACCATCCAGGTCCAGCACGTCGAGTACGAGACCGAGAAGCGGCACTACGCTCACATCGACTGCCCCGGCCATGCCGACTATATCAAGAACATGATCACCGGCGCCGCACAGATGGACGGCGCTATCCTCGTCGTCGCCGCGCCCGATGGGCCGATGCCGCAGACGCGTGAGCACGTACTCCTCGCCTACCAGGTCGAAGTGCCGGCGATGGTCGTCTTCCTCAACAAGACCGACCAGATGGACGACCCGGAGCTCCTCGACCTCGTGGAGCTGGAGCTGCGCGAGCTTCTCACCAGCTACCACTTCCCGGGCGACGAGATACCAATTATCCGGGGCTCTGCCCTCAAGGCAATGGAATCCGAGAGCAAGGACCCCAACGCGCCTGAGTTTGAGCCCATCTGGAAGCTGATGGACGCCGTCGACGCGTACATCCCGCAGCCCCAGCGGGCGCGCGACCAGCCGTTCCTCATGCCGATCGAGGATGTCTTCGGCATCAAGGGGCGCGGCACCGTCGCGACCGGCCGTGTCGAGCGCGGCGTCGTCAAGACCGGCT
>JBGQNJ010000225.1:0-3302 GCA_041501065.1 Dehalococcoidia bacterium | reverse complement strand
GAGGCCGCCGTGCATGAAGCCCGGCCAGCCCTGGTGCTCCGCCTGCGGCGTGAAGGCTGCCTTCACCTCGCCGTCTTCCATCCGGAACGAGAGATGCAGCCCCACAGGGTTATGCTTGCTGCAGCCGAAGCAATAGTGCGGGTCTCTTTCTTCCATCCCTACTCCTGGTTCGGGCGCGACGCGTTCCCGCTAACCGATGGCGGCGAGCGCCTCGCGATGGTCGCGCGCCTTCAGCAGCTCGCTGCGAGTTGTGTAGCGGATCACGCCGTCCTTGTCGATGACGACGGTCAGACGTTCCGCCAGCCCCAACTCTTCGTTCCAGCAGCCGTAGAGGCGCGCCACCTCGCCCTTCGTGTCGGAGAGAAGGGTATGCTTGAAGCCCATCGCCTCCTTCCAGGCCTTGAGCGCCCAGCGATTGTCGGCGCTGATGCTGAAGACGCGGGCGCCCTTGGCCTCGAAGTCCGAGTAATCGTCCCGGTAGGCGCACATCTCGTCGGTGCAGACCGGCGAGAATGCCGCTGGGAGAAATACCAGCACCACCGGTTTGCCGCGCTGGTCGGACAGGCGCACGGTCTGCCCATTCTCGTCCGGCAGGGTGAAATCGGGTGCCTTCTGACCCACTGCTATCTCTGCCATTGCTACCACCTCCTCGTGGACTCCTTCCCTCGAAAGGGGCCGGCTTATCGGGTAGGGCGGCCGGCTTTCCTGTCAGCCGCACTGCTCCGTCAGATAGCGGTGAATACCCTCAGAGGCGCGCTGGGCGTCGGCGATCGCGGTGACGACGAGATCGGCGCCGTGAGCGCAATCGCCCCCGGCGAAGACGCCCTGCCGGCTTGTCGCGCCCGTTTCCGCGTCGATGGCCACCCGTCCCCACCCGTCCGTCTCCAGGCCGGCGCATTCTTTCGCCGGCGCGTCATCGACGCCGAAGCCGAGGGCAAATATCACCGTGTCGGCGTCGACCAGGAACTCGGAACCCTCAACCGGCACGGGGCGTCGCCGGCCACTGTCGTCGGGCTCTCCCAGCTCCATCCGCCGGCACTCCATCTTGCGCACGCGGCGCTCCGCGTCGCCGAGAAGCCGGACGGGCGTTGCCAGGAAGTGGAACTGCGCCCCTTCCTCTCGTGCGTTCTTTCGTTCCTCGGCGCGAACCGGCATCTCCGCCTTGCTGCGCCGGTACACACAGGTCACCTGCTCGGCGCCGAGACGGAGGGCGGTGCGCAGACAGTCCATCGCCGTGTCGCCGCCGCCGATGACGGCGACGCGCTTGCCCACTTCGACCGGCTTCCGCATCGCTTCCGGCAGCTTCTCCGGCGGCACGTTTGTGCGCACGAGGAAGTCCATCGCCCAGTAGACGCCGTCGAGCTCATTGCCTGCGACTTCGTAGTCGCCGTTTAGACCCTGACCCGGGATCGGCAGCGGCGTCTCCCTCGTGGCGCCGTAGCCAAGGAAGACGGCGTCGAAGCCCTTTTCGAACAGGCCATCGATGCCGACGTCCCTGCCGATGACCGTGTCGGACTGGAACTCGACACCCAACTTCCGGAGAAACGCGATCTTCTCGTCGACGATCGCCTTGTCCATCTTGAAGCTCGGGATGCCATAGAGCAGGAGCCCGCCCGGCTGCGGCCAGGCGTCGAAGACGGTGCAGGCGTGGCCCTTCTTCGCCATCTCCTCGGCGACGGTCAGGCCCGCCGGCCCGGCGCCGACGACGGCCACCCTCTTGCCGCTGGCGGGCGCCGGTTTCGGGATGGGCCGTCCGCCGTGCTGTCGCTGGTAGTCGGTGATAAACACCTCTATGCGGCCGATTGCGACCGGCCGTGAGGTCTTGGCAAGAACGCAGTAGCCTTCGCACTGGCGATCCTGCGGGCAGAGACGGGAGCACATCTCGGGCATGGGGCTGGTCTCGCGCAGCTTGTTCGCCGCGCCGGCGATGTCGCCGCTCTCCAGCAGGGCAAGGTATTCGGGGATCTTGTTGTGAAGGGGACAGGCCTTGCTGCAGGGGGCGGCCGGGCACTGGATGCACCGCATTGCCTCCCGGCGCACCGTCTCGGCATCCCAGGGGACGTACGACTCGTTCCAGTCCTTGACGCGGACCTCCGGCGGCCGCTTGACGATCGGTTGCGGCGGCAGCTTCAGGCGCGCCTTGCGATCGAAGGGCTCCTTTTTCTCCTCCGCCACGAGTGATTCCTTCCCAGTTCGGTGATGGTGCTCCTACCCTTAGCTTAACCGACGCAGCCGAAGGCGGGCAAGGCAACCGACGTTCGTGCGATGCGGTCGGCTAGGTAGGCGCGACGAGCGAAGTGAGGAGCGCAACGGGAGCGCGATCAGCGCACGCAGCACTGCCGTCGCGAACCACCGATGGATTCTCGACGCGACATCACGCGTCGACGTCGAAGCAGCGTGGTGTCGGGCCCGATGAGCGGGCTGCTCATCGGGCCCCACGCGCCCATCGCACGCCTCACGAACATCCATCTTGACAAACGACCGACCGTATCCTAAATTGAAACTGATACCAGGTATCACTGAGGGGCTATGTGCAGCGCCGGTAGAATCGGATCACTGCTCACTACAAAGGGCCACCGACTCACCGCCGGCCGCCGCGCCGTCGTCGAAGCCATTCTCAGCGGCGACGAGCTCTTCAGCGTCGTCGGCATTCAGCGGCTCGTCCCGCGCATCGGCAGGGCGACCGTCTTTCGCACCATGAGGCTGCTTGTCGACCTCGACCTCGTCTGTCGCGTGCGGCTCGAGGACGGCAGCCTGCGCTACCGACTGCGCGTGGCGCCGGAGCATCATCATCACCTCGTCTGCACCGGCTGCGGCAGCGTCGAGGACTTCGCCGATTGCGGCGTGGACGCGGTGTCGAAGACGCTCGCCGGCCGCACGAAGTACGAGATCCAGGGGCACCGACTGGAGCTCTACGGGCTCTGCCCGACGTGTCGCGTACCAGTCGTGGGCAGCTAGGAACCTGGCGATGATCAGACACCCGGCTCTCCGGTACTTCTCGCTGGTCGGTCTTGCGCTGGCCCTCAGCGGCCTGGCGACGTCCTGCTACGGCGGCGCTGCGGCCAACACCAGCGGCAAGGTGCGTGTCGTCACCAGCGCGGAGCTATTCGCCGACTTCATCCGAAACGTCGGCGGCGACAGGGTGGAGGTGACGGCGCTGGTGCCCGGCCATGCCGACCCTCACACCTACGAGCCTGTTCCCAGGCGCGTGCAGGACGTGGCGAACGCCGACCTCGTGGTCATAAACGGCGTCGGCCTCGAAGAGACGCTGATGGGCCTCATCAACAACAACGTGCGCAAAG
>JBGQNJ010000224.1:0-3303 GCA_041501065.1 Dehalococcoidia bacterium | reverse complement strand
GGGGACGAGCAGCGGCGCCAGCAAGAGGCCGAGCAGCGCCAGCACCGCCGTCGCGACAAAGACGAGGTTGAGCACGGAGCTCGCCAGCCGCCAGGCTTCCTCCCTGCTCTGGCGCGTGAAGTAACGGGAGAAGACGGGGATAAAGGCGCTCGCAAGCGTTGCGCCGGCCAGGAGCTGGAAAATCATGTCCGGCAGACGGAACGCGACCCAGTAGGCACCCAGCTCCGGGCTGGTGCCGAAGCTGTTCGCTATCGCGACGGTGCGCAGGAGGCCGAGCAGACGGCTGCCCAAGAAGCCAACCGCGACGATTACCGCCGCGGCTGCCAGGCCGTCACTGGCCGAGAAGGCTCTTTCCCGTCTCATCCGCCTATTTTGATGTCCATTCCAGAATGGCCATCGCGTCGGAGAATCGACTCCCTAGACAGGAGACTGACTCTCGTCTAATATACCCCTAGAACATAGAAGGAGCGAGGTATTGACTCACAGCCGATCAGCGGAGAAGCGTGTACGCCAGGCCGAAGAGAGCCGCCTGCGCAACAGGTCGATCCGCGGAGCCACACGCACGCAAATCCGGAAGGCGCTGCCACTGATCGCGGCAAATCGCCTCGATGAAGCGCAAGGCGCCGTTCGTCAGGCGGTGAGCGCCCTGGACAAGGCGGCCGAGAAGGGCGTCATTCACCCCAACAACGCCGCCCGACACAAGTCGCGGCTGATGCTGAAGTACAACTCGGCAGTATCTGCCGCGGCCAGCGCGAAGACAGCCGCGCCGGCGGCGAAGCCGACCCGTCGCGTGACGAAGAAGGCGACGCCGGCAAAAGCCCCCGCGAAGGCGCCGGCCAAGACAACCGCCAAGAAGCCAGCGGCGAAGAAATCGACTTCCAAGTCGAAGAGTTAGACGCTCTACAGCGTCTGTCCGAAGAGGATCCCCCGTAGGCCCGTGTCCACGGGCTACTGCGATTCACTGCCTGTGGAGTCGGCGCTGAGCCCCGTCACGTCCGCGTCGGCCCCCAGCACGACGACGATGTCGGCGTCCGTGGTGCGAAGGTCGGCGTCAAGCGGAGTGGCTGCCCGGACCGCGGTGGGCGGCACGCCCAGCCAGTCCGCTATCTTTCCTGTGCTGACGGGATCCCCCGTGTAGTCGATGATCTCCGTTTTTGCCACGTCGCCGGCTTCGGGCGGGTCGGAGGCGATCACGGAGCCTTGAGGGAACCCAAGGTTCGTGAGGAGGTCGACCGCAGTCTCGGCGATGTCATTGCCGCTGCCATCCCGCACCTCGACCACCGCGTTCTCCGCGAGCAGTTCCTGGTCCAGGAAAAGCGCATCGACGATCTTCTTGCACCCCTCCTTCGAAAACAGTTGCACCGACATACTCCTGACCATCGCTCCGACCGTACATGGTCCTAGCGAAAGGGCACTGATGCGATCCGGGGGTATGTCCGCCGCCAGCTTGGCGAAACCGACGACCTCCACGTCGTTTATGTCAGTGTCGATGGTGTGCTGGTATTTCTTCCAAAGGTCAAGGGCGTTCCTCAGTACGTCGAGGTTGAGCGCTTTGTCCATGGCGGCGAAAATCACGCGCTGCTGCCGCTGGATGCGGTCGAGGTCGCTGGAGTTGTACCGAGATCGCGCGTAGCCGAGCGCGTGCTTACCGTCCATGTGCTGCTGGCCGGGCGAGAAGTCCAGTGGGAAATAGTCGCCAGGCAGCTCGGTTTCGGAGTAGGTCGGGTCGTATAGGGCCTCCGGCACGTCCACGTCGATGCCGCCCAGGGAATCGATGACCTCCTCGAATCCCTGGAAGTCGATTATGACGTAGTGGTCGATCTTTATGCCCAGATTCCTCTCAATGGTATCCTTCGCCAGTTGGCGACCGCCGCCGGGATAATTGTAGAGCTCCCCATACTCGAGAGCCGTATTGATGCGCTCCTCGAAGTAGCTGCCGTCCTCGTTCGGGATCTCCACGTACATGTCCCGCGGGATGCCAAGGATGCCCGCCGTCTTCGTTGAGGGATCGATTGTCACGACCATCATGGTGTCGGTGCGAGTCAGGATGTCTCCTTCGCGTGGACGGCGGTCGAGGCCCATGACGAGCACGTTGATGCGCCGGCCGCCAACCGAGTCCTGAGATGGAGGGGGAGCGCATCCTGGGCACGTAAAGCCGATATCGGTGCCCGGGAAGAGGATGCTGTCGACGCGAGTAGCCAGGAGAAGCGCCCCATAAGCGGCGCCACCGGCGAAGAGGAGGATCACTAGAGCCAGCAGCAGCCTTTGCCGCAGACCTGCTCCCGAAGACACAGGGAGGGGCCGGAGCGATGAGTGATTCCTTTCCACTAGCTTGAGCGTATCAAGCGCGTCGACCGCAGTCAAGCTGAAGCAGATATGCTGAAGGGCCGCGTCGGGCTACGCAGGCGGTTCGGGGGCGCCCTTCCAGGCATGTTCGGTCAATGCCATGAGCCCGCCGGCCACGAGGGAGTGCCCGCCGAGGAGCACGGGAATGGAGGCTTTCATCGCCGCCTCCGTGAACTCGCGGAGGAACGGGTCTTTGATGTCCCCGTAGCGCCCCACGTCAGAGAGGAAGCGGTCGGAGCGTGAGAGGTCGCGTGACAGGTGGGCGAAGATCACGCGGGTATCGATGATGGCAGCGTCTGCCATCTCGACCAGCTCGGAGAAGAACCGCTCGCAGCCGACCTCTTGCAGATGATAGGCCAGCAGGGAGCGGGCCTTTCCGTGCTCCCGCCCCTCCGCGCGCATGCCGCGTTCCTCAGAGAAAAGCCTGATCCTGCAAGCGGTCTCCCCCTCCAGATATTGCCACGCCTGGCTGCCCACGCGGCCCGCCACAAGCACCTGCGCGCCGCTGTCGGTGAGGAGGTCAAGACAGGCCTGATAGCGGGAGCTGTCCAGCTCTGCGGCGTCCAGCCAGGCCGTCAACCGGGGACCGGCGCGCCTGATCAGCTTGAGGATCGCCAGGTCCGAAGGCGTGTCGATGTTGAACTGCGTTGCCGTGCTGCGCGGCAACTCCTGCAAGGAGAAATCGGCCTCGTCATGAAGCACGCGGGGGAGCAGGTTGTCCTTCGCCGGCGGCTGCACCTGCAACAGCGCCCGGCCGGGAACGAAGGCTGCAAAGTCCGCAGAGTAGCGGTTATTGGTCAGCACCATGTTCCAGGCCATGCCCAGGTAATGGCCCAGGGAGAAGAAGTCTTCGCCGCTCATAATCGTGGCGCTTCCCGCGCCCAGATAGATGAGCCGCTCCAGTTCGTGTCGGCGAATGACCTCCGCGAGGCGTTTGCCAAAGTGAAACGAGCCGTC
>JBGQNJ010000223.1:0-3308 GCA_041501065.1 Dehalococcoidia bacterium | reverse complement strand
GCCTGCATCGACGCCATGATGGCCGTGCAGGCCCACCGCGGCTGGCTCTCCGACGAGACTATCGACGACCTTGCGGAGTACCTGCGGATGACGCCGGCGGAGCTGGACTCGGTAGCCACGTTCTACAACCTGATCTTCCGCCAGCCCGTCGGCAGGCACGTCATCCTGGTCTGCGACAGCGTGAGCTGCTGGCTGCTCGACTACGAGACGCTGCTCGACCACCTGAGGTCGCGCCTCGGCGTCGAGGTCGGCGGGACGACCGCGGACGGCCGCTTCACGCTGCTGACGTCGGTGTGCCTGGGGGCGTGCGACCGCGCGCCGGTGATGATGATCGACGGGACGCTCTACGGCGCTCTCACGCCGGAGAGCATCGACGCTGTCCTGGCGGAGCACGAGTGACCATGGAGACACCTCTAACCGGCCGCATTCGACCCGATAAGGGGCCCGTCGATCTCCAAGAGTACGAGAGGACCGGCGGATACCAGGGCCTGCGCAAGGCGCTTCAAATGCAGCCCGCGCAGGTGATTGAGATGGTGAAGGCGTCGAACCTGCGCGGCCGCGGCGGCGCCGGCTTCCCCACCGGCCAGAAGTGGAGCTTTATTCCCGCGGGCGACGACGCTCCGCGACCCAAATACGTCGTCGCGAACGGCGACGAGATGGAGCCCGGCACGTTCAAGGACCGCGTCCTACTGGAAGGCGACCCGCACGGCGTCATAGAGGGCATGATAATCGCTTCTTACGCCATCGGAGCGGAAGCAGCCTACATCTTTCTGCGTCGCGAGTACGGCCCTTCGGCGGCGGCGCTCACGGGGGCTATCGCGGAGGCGCACGAGGCAGGTTACCTGGGGAGCGATATCCTCGGGTCGGGCTTCGGCCTGGAGATGCACCTTCATCTCAGCGCCGGTCGCTACATGTGCGGCGAGGAGACAGGGCTGATCAACTCGCTGGAAGGGAAGCGGGCCAACCCGCGCGACAAGCCGCCGTACCCGGCTCTCGTCGGGCTCTGGGGCAAGCCGACCATCGTCAACAACGTCGAGACGCTCTCCAACGTGCCCCATATCGTCGACAAGGGCGCCGACTGGTACCGCGGTCTTGGCAAGACCAACGACGGCGGCACGAAGCTCTACGGCGTCAGCGGTCGCGTCAAGAAGCCCGGCATCTGGGAGCTGCCGATGGGCACGACGATGCGCGAGCTGCTGGAGGAGCACGCCGGCGGCATGCAGGACGGCTATAAGTTCCGCGGCCTCTTGCCGGGCGGCGCCTCGACGGAGTACCTCATCGAGGAGCACTTGGACACGCCGCTGGACTTCGAGTCGCTGCAGCAGTTCGGCAGCCGCATGGGCACCGGCACGATGATCATCCTCGACGACAGGAAATGCCCTGTCGCCATGCAACTCAATCTGCAGCACTTCTTCGCCCAGGAGTCGTGCGGCTGGTGCACGCCCTGTTGGGGCGGACTGCAATGGGTCGAACAAATTCTTCGCGCCATGGAGGCGGGTGAAGGCGAGCCCGAAGACATCGATGTCCTGGACATGCACACGAAGCGCCTGCGCATGGGCCACACGTTCTGCGCGCTGGCCCCGGGCGCGATGGAGCCGCTTCAGAGCGCGCTGGTCCATTTCCGGGACGACTTCGAGCAGCACGTCCGCGAGAAGCGGTGCCGGTGGAAGTGAGATGGCGAAGATAATCGTCGACGAACGCGAGTATGAGGTCAGGGACGGGCAGAACATGCTCCAGGCGGCGCTGTCGGTTGGGCTCGACCTGCCGTACTTCTGCTGGCACCCCGCGATGGGCTCCATCGGCGCCTGCCGCCAGTGCGCCGTGCGGCTGTTCAGGGATGCGAACGACACGCGGGGCAAACTGGCCATGGCCTGCATGACGCCCGCGACCGACGGCACTCGTATCTCCATCGACGATGCGGAGGCGCGCGACTTCCGCGCCAGCGTCATCGAATGGCTGATGGCGAGCCACCCGCACGACTGCCCCGTCTGCGACGAGGGCGGCGAGTGCCATCTTCAAGACATGACAGTAATGACCGGCCACAACTACCGGCGGTATTCGGGCAAGAAGCGGACCTTCCGCAATCAGGACCTGGGGCCGCTCGTCAACCACGAGATGAACCGCTGCATCCAGTGCTATCGCTGCGTCCGCTTCTACCGCGACTACGCGGACGGCCGCGACTTCGACGTGTTCGGCATTCGCAACCAGGTCTACTACGGACGGCAATTTGACGGCGTCCTGGAAAGCGAGTTCAGCGGCAACCTCGTCGAAGTCTGTCCCACCGGCGTTTTCACCGACAAGACGCTGAAGGAGCACTACACGCGCAAGTGGGACCTCCAGACGGCGCCGTCCGTCTGCGTGCACTGCGGCGTCGGCTGCAACACGATTCCCGGCGAGCGCTACGGCGCGCTGCGACGGATATACAACCGCTACAACGGCGAAGTCAACGGCTACTTCATCTGCGACCGCGGCCGCTTCGGCTACGAGTTCGTAAATGGCGCCCGCCGCCTTCATCATGCGCGCGTCCGCACGGAGCGAGGCGCTGAGGCGGCACCGGCCGACAGCGACGAGGCGCTGCGCCTTGCCGCGACGCTGCTTGGCAAAGCGAAGCGGGTCATAGGCATCGGCTCGCCGCGGGCGTCGCTGGAGGCGAACTTCGCGCTGCGCACGCTCGTCGGCGAGGGCAACTTCTACGCCGGCGTGTCGGAGAAGGAGTGGCGGCTGGCGCGTCTCGCACTCGACATAATGCAGGGAAGCCCGGCGAAGGCGGCGTCTCTGGCGGAGGTGGCTCGGGCGGACGCCGCGCTCGTCCTCGGCGAGGACGTGACGCAGACGGCGCCGATGATCGCCCTGGCGCTGCGTCAGTCGGTGCGACAGGCGCCGCTGAAGAAGGCCGCGAAACTGCGCATCCCCGATTGGGACGCCGCCGGTGTCCGCAACGCCGTCCAGGACGAGAAGGGGCCGCTGTACATCGCTTCGCCGTTCGGGACGCGGCTGGACGACGTGGCGACGCACACCTATCGCGCGCCGCCCGACGACATCGCGCGGCTGGGGTTTGCCGCTGCCCATGCGTTGGACGCGAGTTCGCCGCCCGTGCCCGTCCTGCCTGCCAACGCGCGTGCGCTCGTAGGCGAGATCGTCGACGCATTGAGCGGGGCGGAGGCGCCGGTCGTCGTCAGCGGCGGTTGCGGCAGTGAGGCGGTGCTGCGGGCCGCGGCGAACGTCGCGCTGGCGCTGTGTCGAAAGGGGCATCCAGCGAGACTTTGCCTGACGGCGCCGGAGTGCAACAGCACCGGCCTGGCGCTGCT
>JBGQNJ010000222.1:0-3317 GCA_041501065.1 Dehalococcoidia bacterium | reverse complement strand
GTGGGCGGCGAAGGCCCGCTGCATGGCAATGGCGCACTCCAGCGCCCGCGTCGCCGATGAGAACGACGCCATGAAGCCGTCCCCCATCGCCTTCACCTCGGCGCCGCCGTGGGCCCGCAGCGCCTCCCGCACGATGCGCTCGTGGTTTCGCAGCACCGCCCGCGCCTTGGCGTCCCCCAGCCGTTCGGTCAGCGCCGTCGAGCCCTCCACGTCCGTGAACAGGATGGTGCAGAGACCGCCCGCCGCGACCGGCTCGGCTCCGGCTGGGGCGGGCTCGCCCTCGTCCAGGAACTCGCTAATGGCCGCCAACACCGCCTCCATGTCGCCCATCCACGGCAAGAGCGACGCCCCCTCCAGGAGAGCCAGGCGGGCGTCTGGGATTCCGGAGGCCAGATCCTTGGCGATCTCCACGCCGGGAAGCAACGGGGCCTGGCGACGCTGGAATATCAAGGTTGGCGACCTCACTTGGGAAAGGACGGCCGCGACATCGAACTCCGCAAACGCGCGAAAGGTCGCGCGTGCCGTTTCTGCCGTGGTGCATTCCCGCGCGAAGGCAGCGTAGCGGTGCGCTTCCTCACCCGCCGACCATCCCAACCCGGCATGCGTCAATGCCTCCGTTATTAGCTCCCAGTCCGCCGTCTTACTCAGCGCCCAAAGTGCCTGGGAGCGGGCTTCCTGCCGCGCCCACGGGCACCACAGCACAAGATGGGATACGGCCTCCGGGTGGCGGGCCGCGTAGGCGATGGCGACCGGGCATGCTGTGTGAGGGCTGAATAGAACGAATCTCTGCACGCCCAGGCGTTCCACCACCGCCTGCAGGTCCAGCATATGGGCTTCGACACAGTAGTCGGCGACGTTGCGCTCCGAAAGGCCCGACCCCCTCCCGTCGTAGCGGACCAGCTTCCGCTTCTCCGCCAGCCGCTCGTACCAGTGGCCGTACCCGGGGACCTGCCACTCCAGTTGGATATGGCTCCAGGGAACACCTGGCATCCCCACGATGGGTGGCCCTTCCCCCAGCGTCCAGAAGGCGATGCTCACCCCGTCGGCTGTGTGCGTGTACTGGATGCGCGGCTCCATGACGGCGCCATCTTACACCCGCGCTGCGCGCTTGCCAACGTCCTGGGTATTCCGCGCGAGAACAGAGCGCTGCTCCGTCGATAGTCACGAGGACTTTCGGGACGTTGCTGGGGAGGTTCACGTTGTCCACTGAGCATAATGCCCGCGCTACGGCAATCTCCTTCCTTCGCGTAGGTCGAGCGTCTCGCCCGACCCTTCAAGTTGCCGATCGCCGGACAAAAAGAGAGGCGGACCTTTTCAGATCCGCCCCCGGGTTGCTGACCCCTTGAGAATTAGGTGAGGGCTGGCTGAGACACGCCCTTCAAATTCAGACCGTCGTCGCCGCAGTCGATGACCACCTTGTCGCCGGGGCCGAACTGGCCTTGCAGCAAGGCCTCCGACAGGCGGTCCTCCACCTCGTTCTGGATGAGACGCCGCAGCGGCCGCGCCCCGAACGTCTCGTCGTAGCCCTTATCGCCGAGCCACGCCTTCGCCGCATCCGTGATCTCCAGCGTGATCCCCTTGAACGAGAGCTGGATATCGACCTCGCGCAGCATCAGGTCGACGATAGAGCGGATGTGGTCGCGCGATAGGGCATGGAACACCACCGTGCTATCGACGCGGTTCAGGAACTCCGGCCGGAACGTGTTCTTCAACTCGTTGAGAACCTTCTCCCGCATCTTCTGATAGCGCTGCTCCTGCGTCTTCGCCTCTTCCGTCTTCGTCGAGAAACCGATCGTCGTCTCGCGGCGGATCAGGTCTGAGCCGACGTTGCTTGTCATAATAATGACAGTGTTCCGGAAGTCGACCTTGCGCCCCTTGGCGTCCGTCAGGTGCCCGTCGTCGAAGATCTGGAGGAGCATGTTGAACACCTCCGGGTGCGCCTTCTCGATCTCATCCAGCAACACCAGGCAGTACGACTTCCGCCGCACGGTGTCCGTAAGCTGTCCCGCGTCCTCGTAGCCGACGTACCCGGGCGGTGCGCCGACCAGTCGCGACACGGTATGCCGCTCCATGAACTCCGACATGTCGAGCTTTATCATTGAGTCTTCGCTGCCGAACATGAACTCCGACAGCACGCGCGCCAGGTGCGTCTTCCCCACGCCCGTCGGGCCGAGGAAGATGAACACGCCTATGGGACGTCGCGGGTCCTTGAGGCCGGCACGCGCCCGACGCACGGCCTTCGCGACGGCGGTAATCGCCTCGTCCTGGCCGATGACACGGTCGTGCAGGCTATCCTCCATCTGGAGCAGCCGCGCCGACTCCTCGCTGGCGATGCGGGAGACAGGGATACCCGTCCACATGCTGACCACCTCGGCGATGTCCTCTTCGGTCACCACCGGCTTGGCCAGCTCGCGCTGGTTCTCCCAACCCTCTTCCATCTCATCGAGCTTCGTTTGCAGCTTCATCTCGCGGTCCCTCAGCTCAGCCGCGTATTCGTACTGCTGGGCGGAGATGGCCGCTTCTTTCTCGCGACGCAGGCTGTCGAGGCCGTGCATCGCCTCTCTGAGCGAAGGCGGCGCCGCCGAGCGGGTGATGCGGACTCGCGAAGCTGCCTCGTCGACCAGGTCTATCGCCTTGTCCGGCAGGAAGCGGTCGGAGACGTAGCGCGACGCGAGCTGCGCCGCCGCTCTCACCGCCTCTTCCGAGATGATGAGCTTGTGATGGTCCTCGTAGCGTTCCTTGACGCCCATGAGGATCTCGACCGTTTCGTCGACGCTCGGCTCCTCCACCAGCACCGGCTGCAGACGCCGCTCCAGAGCGGCATCCCGCTCGATGTGCTTGCGGTAGTCGTCGAGGGTCGTCGCGCCCACGCACTGCAACTCGCCGCGGGCCAGCGACGGCTTCAGAATGTTCGCGGCGTCGACGGCCCCTTCGGCAGCGCCCGCGCCCACGAGCATGTGCATCTCGTCGATGAACAGGATGCAGTTGCCGGCGCCCTTGATCTCTTCGATGACCTTCTTCAGGCGCTCTTCAAACTCGCCGCGGTACTTCGTGCCGGCGACGAGCGAGCCGATGTCCAGCGTGAGCAGGCGCTTGCCCTGCAGCGTCTCCGGCACCTGCCCGGCTACGATCCGGTGCGCCAGCCCTTCGACGATCGCTGTCTTGCCGACGCCCGGCTCGCCGATGAGCACGGGGTTGTTCTTCGTTCGCCGCGACAGGATCTGAATGACGCGCTGGATCTCGCTGTGCCGGCCGATAACGGGGTCGAGCTTGCCCGCGCGGGAGGCCGCTGTCAGGTCCATGCCCAACTGGTCCAC
>JBGQNJ010000221.1:0-3329 GCA_041501065.1 Dehalococcoidia bacterium | reverse complement strand
GTATGAGACAAAGGTCGGCTTCAAGTACCTGGGGCCGAAGATGATCGAGACGAAGGGGCTGATCGGCGGCGAGGAGAGCGGCGGCTACGCTTTCCGCGGCCACCTGCCGGAGCGCGACGGCGTGCTGGCGGCGCTGTACTTCCTCGACTTCATGGCGCGCACGGGGAAGCGGCCGTCGGAGCTGCTGGCGGCGCTGTACGCGCGCGTCGGGCCGCACTACTACGACCGCGTCGACATCGAGATGCCGCGGGCGGAGAAGGACGACGTGCAGCGTCGCGTCGCGGCGGCGCGACCCGAAAGCGTGGCCGGCGTGCGGGTGATCGACCAGGACGCCACGGACGGCTTTCGCTTCAACCTGGAGAACGGCGGCTGGCTGCTGCTGCGCTTTTCGGGGACGGAGCCGCTGCTGCGCATCTATACGGAGGTGCCGGACCGGGCGCTGGTGCCGGCGCTGCTGAAGGCGGGTCGCGACCTGGCGGGCCTGCCCGAGAGGGAGACAGGGAGCTAAGACAAGTTCGACCGCCGGACCATGCCTACCGGCAGGCTTTCGACGCCGGCCGCGACTTGGACGCCGAGGCTGGAAAGCCTCGGCTACGGTGTTTTCTGAGCATCATCGGGAGGGCATGATATGCACACGCTTGACGACCCGGAGACGTACGCGTGTCTCGACCCCGACGGCCTGCGCGGCCGCATCGCGGGCCTGCCGGAGCAGTGCCGCGAGGCATGGCGGCTGGCGAGGGACTTCCGCTTCCCCTCCGACTTTGGTGAGGTGGACAACGTCCTTGTGCTCGGCATGGGCGGCTCGGCGATTGCCGGCGACATCGTGCGGTCGCTGGCGACGTACCTGCGGGCGGGCAGCTTGCCGCACGGCAGCAAAGCCGTGTTCGTGCATCGCGGCTATGACCTGCCATCGCTGGCCGGAGAGCGGACGCTCGTCGTAGCCTGCAGCTACAGCGGCGAGACGGAGGAGGTGCTGTCGTCTTTCGGGCAATCACTCGGCGGCCCGTCGAAGAAGATCGTCATCACGACCGGCGGGAAGCTGCTGGCGCTGGCGCAGTCGCGGGGGCTGCCGGCTTACGTCTTCGAGTACGAGGGCGAGCCGCGGTCGGCGATGGGGCATGGCTTGATGCCGCTGCTGGCGCTGGCTGAGGTGGCAGGCGTGCTGCCGGACCAGTCGCGCGACGTCGACGAGGCGATAGCGCTGATGGAGGATCTGCGGCAGCAGATCGGCGACGCGGTCCCGCTGGAAGAGAATGCGGCGAAGCAGTTGGCGGTGCGCCTGCAGGGGAAGCTGCCGGTCGTCTACGGCGCCGAGGTGCTGACGGAGGCGGCGCATCGCTGGAAGACGCAGCTCAACGAGAACGGCAAGGTGTGGGCGTTCTACGAGGAGATATCGGAGCTGAACCACAACGCCGTCGAGGGGTTCGGGCTGCCGAGGGAGGTGGCGGAGAGGGCGTTCGTGGTGTTCCTGTACCATCGGGGGCTGAACCCGCGGAACATCCTGCGCTATAACGGGACGCACGACGCGCTGGAGGCGGCAGGGGTGGCGAGCGACCGCGTCGAGGCGCGTGGCGAGGGCGACCTGGCGCGGGTGCTGACAGCAATCTACTTCGGCGATCGGGTCAGCTATTACCTGGCGATGCTGAACGGGGTGCGTCCGTCGCCGGTGACGTCGATACAGCACTTCAAGCGGTGGCTGGCCGACGAGAAATGAAATTCGACGCTGTGAATCGCTTGGTCCCCCAGTAGGGGCGGGCCCCTGTGCCCGCTCTGCACGGATGCTTGGCCCGATTCCTTTTTAAACCGCGTTGTAGGGGCGCACGGCTGTGCGCCCCTACTTGCGTTGTCGGATCTCCTCGCACCCTCTCACAAGTGAACCAGCGACGGGTATTGACAATTAGGGTGTCCAGGCGTAGTATGCCGCCATCTTCTATTGGGGAGTGGTTAGTGAGCGTTCACTAACTGGATTGATGAACCTCGGCGGTGGTCGTCGAGGCGACATATTTCTTGATGGCGGCAACTATGCCCCAGAAAGGAGACCGAAATGGATGTAGACGAGAACGCCCTACAGCGAATCCAGCAGCATCTCGGGTACAGTGACGAGGAGATGGAGCTCTTCCGGGCACGTCCCCAGAACCTTGACGTGGTCGCCAAGGCACCGGAATTGATGCGGAAGACGATCATCGCCGAAGTGGTGGAGTCGCACGGGTGCAATAGCCAGCACAAGGTGGGCGACCGCTTCGTCTTCGACGGCGCCGGCAACCTACTCACCGCCAAATGCCCCAAACGCATATGCTTCGCGGCACTTCAGGGGCTTGGCAGCATGATCTTGGCCAGCCACGAGTTGTTCTACGCGGGCGTCGATCCTAACGCGCTGCGGTTCAACCGAACGGGCTGTTTCGACGTCGGCGTGCGCTGTGGAGGCTGGGGCCACATCGTCCTGGATGTGCGGATGGAGGACCGTGACGCTGCCCAGTAGCCGGCGGCGACTCTCCGGTCGTCGTGAACGACCAGGGAGGAAGCGTATGTGGCTGAATGACCACTTCACCGAAGCGATCTGGGAGAGAGGCAAGAGTCAATCGCCACCCGACTCCATCCTCTCCTGGATCAGCAGGGAAGCCGGACAAGATCAGCATGAGCGTGTTTGGCGCTGGCAAATCTAACCCGGAATGGCGGATGCTTTTCAGCATCTTTCGGGATGGCTCGTGCCCGCTGATCAGGACGACGACACGCGACCGTCTGGCCCATCATTGCGTCTAGCTCGATCGCCTTGCCCCTGTTTTCTCTATCCATAGAGACGCCACGGCAACGGCGTCAGAGGCGATGGGGGACTGCGGAGAACAAGAACGAGGGCGCGCATTATGCCCGCCCTCTACGTTTGTGTCGATATTATCGGGTTAGCGCTTGGTGTACTGCGGTGCCTTGCGGGCGCGCTTGAGGCCGTACTTCGGAGGGAAACGGCACCCCAGGCTGAAGCCTGGGGCATGTTGGGAGCTGCGTGACCTCGGTGTTTTTCAACGAGGCAGGGCAGGCACAGGGGCCTGCCCCTACAGTGCGCATAACAGAGGGCGGGCAAAATGCCCGCCCTCGCAGTGTTTCGATTTCGTCTGGTTAGCGCTTGGTGTACTGCGGTGCCTTGCGGGCGCGCTTGAGGCCGTACTTCTTGCGCTCTTTGACGCGGGAATCGCGGGTGAGGAGACCGTTGTCGCGCAAGGGCTTCCTCAGGTTTTCGTCCATGACGAGGAGGGCGCGGGCGATGCCGTGGGCAACTGCGCCGGCCCAGGCGCTGATACCGCCGCCTTCGACTTTCACCTGGGCGTTGAACTTGT
>JBGQNJ010000220.1:0-3337 GCA_041501065.1 Dehalococcoidia bacterium | reverse complement strand
GGGTCAGCATCTCGACGAGGCTCTCGATCTCCGGCTCGGCGGCGGCGTTGACGAGCGTGGTCCGTCCCTCGGCGAGAGTGGCGGCGAGGATCAGGTTTTGGGTGCCGAGGACGCTCGGGTAGTCGAGGAATATCCTGCTGCCGCGCAGCCGTTTCGTGCGGGCGACAAACTTGTCGCCTTCGTGGCCGACGGTAGCGTTGAGGACGCGAAAGCCGGCGAGGTGGACGTTGAGCGGACGCAGCCCGATGATGTCGCCGCCGGGCGGGCAGCAGGCGGCTTCGCCGAAGCGGGCCAGGAGAGGGCCCATCACGAGGAAGCTGCCCCGAAGGTGAGTCGCCATCTCGCTAGGGGCGGCCAGCGTGTGGACACCGGCGGCGTTGATGTGCAGCGTCGAAGGCGAGGTGTACTCGACTGTGGCGCCGAGAGCGCGCAGGATCTGCACCATGAAGTGAACGTCGCCGATGGCCGGCACGTTCTCCAGGTAGCAGTCGTCAGATGTGAGAAGAGTGGCGGCCATGGTGTGGATGGCGGCATTCTTGTTGCCGCTGATCCTCACTCTGCCCTCCAGGCGGTGTCCACCCTCTACAAGAAAACGGTCTCTTGCCACTGTCCCGCCAATCGTTTTGGTGCTTCGGGGTTAACACTATCATCACGGCTACAGGACTTCAAGCTGCTGTCGCGCACGATCATCCCTGGACCAGCGCCAGGGAGATGTGATGCGCGTGCGACAGGATATCCGGTGGAAACGGGTGCCGGCGGCTCGATAGTGAAGGGGGTTAGCGAGAGCTCTGGTCCGGCCCTGCCCCCGGGCCGTGCCGCCGGCGCTTTCGCTCCGCGACCTTCAGCCGGATGAGGGAGCGGCGCAGTTCCGCCTGAACGCGGGTGAGGTCGACCGCCGCTTCGCGACCGGCCAGGGTTTTCTCCGCGCGGACCCGCGCCTCCTGCGCCCTGGCGATGTCGATCTCCTCCGCCCGCTCGGCCGACTCCGCGAGTATGACTACCTTGTCGTCCCGCACCTCCAGGAAGCCGCCTGTGACGACCATGTATGTCTCGTCTGCGCCCGCCTTCTGGAGGCGCAACTCACCGGGTACGAGGGACGTTATGAAGGACGCGTGCGAAGGTAGGACGGTCAGCTCTCCGGCTGTGCCCGGGGCAACGACGGCATCGATATCCGTGTCGGAGAAGACGACGCGCTCCGCCGTGATAACGTCAACACTCAGCTTTGCCATCGATAGTATCCTCTCGCCGCCGGCGTGTCCTTGGCGCCTACGTGCGCGCTTCGGCGGCCAGCTTCTCGGCTGCCTCCCGCGCGTCCTCGATTGTGCCGACCATGTAGAACGCCTGCTCCGGCAGGTCGTCGTGCTTGCCGTCCAGGATCTCGTTGAAGCCGCGGACGGTCTCGCGCACCGGAACGTAGCGACCGGGCCGGCCGGTGAACGGCTCCGCGACGAACATGGGTTGGGAGAGGAAGCGCTGGATCCGGCGCGCCCTCTGCACTGTCAGCTTGTCCTCCTCCGACAGCTCCTCCATGCCGAGGATGGCGATGATGTCCTGGAGGTCCTTGTACCTCTGGAGCACCTGCTGCACGCCGCGCGCCGCCCGGTAGTGGTCCTCGCCGACGACGTTGGGGTCGAGGATTCGCGAGAACGAGATCAGCGGGTCGACGGCGGGATAGAGGCCCTGCTCCGTGAGAGCGCGGTCGAGGGCGACAACGCCGTCGAGGTGGCCGAACGTTGTCGCCACGCCCGGGTCGGTGTAGTCGTCCGCCGGGACGTAGATGGCCTGGAAGGAGGTGATGGAGCCCTTGTTCGTCGAAGTGATTCGCTCCTCCAGGTCGCCGATTTCCGTCGACAGTGTCGGCTGATAGCCGACGGCGGACGGCATGCGCCCCAGGAGGGCCGAGACCTCCATTCCGGCGAGCGTGTAGCGGTAGATGTTGTCGATGAAAAGGAGGACGTCCTGTCCCTCTCTGTCGCGGAAGTACTCGGCCATCGTCAGACCCGACAGCCCGATGCGCAGACGCACGCCGGGCGGCTCGTTCATCTGCCCGAACACGAGCACCGTCTTCTCGATGACGCCTGAGGCCCGCATCTCATGCCAGAGGTCGTTTCCCTCGCGAGAGCGCTCGCCGACGCCGGCGAATACGGAGGTGCCTCCGTGCTCGGTGGCGATGTTGCGAATGAGCTCCTGGATAATCAGCGTCTTGCCGACGCCGGCGCCGCCGTAAGCTCCGACCTTGCCGCCCCTGGTGAACGGCGTGATCAGGTCGATGACCTTCATTCCCGTTTCAAGCATCTGGACGGTGGTCGCCTGCTCCTCGAAAGAGGGCGGCGTGCGGTGAATTGGGCTGCGCTCCTTTGTCTCAACCGGGCCGAGATTGTCGATGGGCTCGCCGACAATGTTGAACAGACGGCCGAGGGTCTCATGACCGACAGGGATGGTTATCGGCTGTCCGGCATCAACTGCGACGGCGCCGCGGCCCAGGCCGTCTGTGGTGCCCATCGCCAGGCAGCGCACCCAGTTGTTGCCCAGGTGTTGCTGCACCTCGGCGACGAGCTTGCCGTCGCCCATCTCGATCTCGACGGCATTGTAGATCTGGGGGAGTTCGTCAGGCGGGAACTCCACATCGACCACAGTGCCGATGATCTGCACAACCTTCCCCTTAGCCATGTGAAACCTCCGTCCTATCCGGCCGATCTCAGGGCCTCAGCGCCGCCGGCGATGTCCAGCAGCTCTTTGGTGATCGTTTCCTGGCGTACCTTGTTATAAGTAAGCGTGAGGTCATCGACCATCTCGTTCGCGGCTTCCGTTGCGCTGCGCATGGCGACCATCCGCGCCGACTGCTCGCTGGCGCTTTTCTCCAGGACAGCCTCGTACACCTGCCTCTCTACGTAGCGCGGTAGGAGGTCGTCGAAGACCTCAGCCGCTGAGGGCTCATAGATGTACTGCACCGACATCGCGGACTCCCGCGGCGGGATCTCGATGGGCAGCAGTTGGCGCATCTCGGGCCGCTGCGCCATTGTGTTAATGAACAGCGGGAAGACCAGGTAGACGCGGTCCACGCCGCCCGAGATGTACTCCTCCATGAGGATGCGGGCCAGCGGCCGCGCATCTTCGAGGGTCGGGTAGTCGCTGAGGTTGGTGAACTCGGCGATCACGGGAAGTCCGGTGCGGCCGAGGAAATCGCGCGCCTTGCGGCCCACGGCGACCGTCTTCACCTCCAGGTTCTCATGCTCAAGGACGAAGGCGGCGGTGAACCGGTTGAGGTTGGCGTTGAGGCCGCCGCAGAGGCCGCGGTCGGTGCTGATAAGAACGACGGCGACCCGTTCCGCCTCGC
>JBGQNJ010000219.1:0-3338 GCA_041501065.1 Dehalococcoidia bacterium | reverse complement strand
TGAGCGATGCCGCGCACCTTCTTGAACTGCTCCACTGAGACACCTCCGTGAATAAGGGTGCCGCTCGCCTCCTTGAAGCTGGAAGCGACCAGTATCGGTATGTTGTAGACGCCGCCGACTTCGACGGCGCGGGAGTGCAACACCTTCGCGCCCACGCTCGCCAGCTCCAGCATCTCGTCGTAGCTGATCTCGTCGAGCTTGCGCGCCTCGGGCACGATGCGCGGGTCGGCGGTGTAGACGCCTTCGACGTCGGTGTAGATTTCGCAGGTCTCGCCGCCGAGCGCGGCCGCCAGGGCGACGGCCGTGGTGTCGGAGCCGCCGCGACCCAGCGTCGTGATGTCGGCGTCCGCATCCTGTGTCAGCCCCTGGAAGCCGGCAACGATGACGACGCGGCCCCGGTCAAGCTCCGCGTGCACGCGCTTCGGGTTGATGGACTGGATGCGCGCCTTGCGGTGTACCTTGTCTGTCCTAATGCCGGCCTGCCCGCCGCTGAGGCTGATGGCGTCGTGGCCCATGGCGTGCAGGGCCATCACCATGAGCGTGCTGGAGACGGTCTCGCCGGTGGACATGAGGACGTCCATCTCGCGGTCCTCCGGCGCGTCGCTGAGCTGGTGCGCGAGGTCGATGAGCTGGTCCGTAGTCTTGCCCATCGCGGACACGACGACGACCATCTCGTTGCCCTGCTCCTTGCGGGCGGCGATGCGCCGGGCGACGTTCTTGATCTTCTCGGCGTCGGCCAGGGAGCTACCGCCGTACTTCTGAACGATGATACCCATTGTCTGCCTGCCTATTCCGTCGTGAGCACCTGCGCGCCTTTGGCGCTGGGCGTCGTGATTATCGTCTCGCCGGGGCAGCCCGCCGACTGCGCGGCCTGCAGCATCGCCCGGGCGATAGTCTTCTCATTTTGCAGCGTCCAGGCAGCAATCGTCGAGCCGCCGCCGGACAGGTACGAGCAGAGGGCGCCTGCCGATCGCGCGGCGTCGATTATCGATCCCATCGCCGGTAGTAGCTGCGAGCGCGCCGGCTGGTGGAGGCGGTCGTCACAGGCCGTCGCCAGGAGCTCGAGGCGCCCCGCCGCCAGCGACGCGATGAGCAGCGAGGCGTGCCCGACGTTGTAGACGGCGTCCTCGCGCGCCACCTGCGCCGCCAGCAGGCGACGGCTCTCGTCCGTCGGCATCGCCATGTCCGGCACCATCAGCACGACCTTCAGGCCGGCGGGCACGGGCACCGGCGCGTGGACAACGCGTCCTTCCTCCCATACCGCGACTTGCAGACCGCCGAGGAGCGCTGGCGTGATGTTGTCGGCGTGGTGTTCCAGGGAAGCGCCTATCGGCAGCAGGTCCTCGACCTTGAGAGGATTCCCCGCCAGGGCGTTCGCGCCCAAGAGCGCCGCTGCCCGCACCGCCGCGCTTGCCCCGAGGCCGCGCGCCAGGGGGAAGCCGTTGCGCCAGTCGAAGGACAGGCCCTTCGGTGCCGCTACGCGGCTCGCCTGGTAGAAGGCCTGCGCCGCGGCGAGCGCCATCTGGGGCAGCGGGTCGGACGGCTGTTCGACCTCGACGTCGCGCGCCTCAAGTGTAGCCGCCGACCACAGATCGAGGGCGAGGCCCAGGCAGTCGAAGCCGGGCCCCAGGTTGGCCGACGTTGCCGGCAGGCGAAGGAGCACTTTCGAGGGAGACATGTCGCGGCGTCCTTTGACAGCTTAGCGATCCTATCATCTGGGTTACGATGGCACAAACGCGCTCTTCTTTGGCCGCGCCGCTGTTGTTCGCGCCAGCGACCGGACCATCCAGCGTCACATCGACGAGCTAATGGCGGCCGGCCTCTCGACCAAGGAGGAGCGGCCGGGCCACACCAACATCCTCTACATCGAGGACGTGAGCGAGGAGGAAGCCAAGAGATACGAGGACAGCTTCGCGAGGGGTGACAATAATGTCACCCCTCCAGTGACAAGAATGTCACCCGAAACAATACGAAGAGAAGAAAGACTAAATGACGTTGTAGAAACGCCTCTGTTTAGAGCTAGAGCGCCAAGCGAGGACGAGCAGGGTTATCTGCTGGACGAGATGCTATCGACTCTCGGCGACGTGGAGAGCGAGGGATACTACCGCCGTCTAGCGTCGACCGTGCCGAAGGACATCATCTTCGAAGCGCTGAGCCTTGTGAAGCGAGCGGTGCACGAGGGCAAGATACGGAAGTCCAGGGGAGCCCTATTCGTCGCCATCGTCAAGCGAGCGTGCGCCGAGCGGGGCATCCCCCTCAGCCTCGCCCAGCCCCAATACGCATCCCGCTCCTGAGACGCCGTGCGCCTCTTGCGCCCGCGAGGGCCAGCAGCTATGGTGCTCCCGTGGAGAACACACCGATAGGCCCTCGCCGGCCAAGGATTCATCTGGCGCCCACAACCGGGCTCGGACTTTGGGCAGCACGCCTGTTGGCCGCGTTCGCAGCGGGCGTCGTGGTCTACATAAGCCTCGCCGGGGCTTTTCAGATTATTACAGGAGACGAAGCCGTCGATAACGCGTGGATGAGGGTGCCGTTGATGGGTGTGGTGCTGACGACGGCAGTCGCAGGAGTACTCGCAGGAGGAGCGGCGGCTTCTGCCGTCTTCCGTCGCGGCGAACGGTCGGTCCTAGCGTTTCTTGCGCTCATTGTCTTGGTCTTGGTAGCTATCGTCTTTGTGAGCGAGATCGTGCAGGTCGCCAACGAGTAGGCCCGCCTCCTCGTTCCGATTGACGACTCTGCCGGCGCCGACCGGCTGCGATTTCCTCAACCCTTCGAACCTGCGACCGAGCGTAACCGCAATTATACGCGGTCGATTGGCCTCGACTTTCCGACCTTCCACCAACGACAACCCCATAGACGCCTTGCGGCCTTCCTATGGGCCCAACCGAAACTCGATTGACAGAGGAACTCCGAACGCCTCATATCTGTGGCGAAATTCCGTCTGGGGGTGAAGAATGAGAAGAACCCTCTTTCTTGTTGCCGCGCTCGGCGTGGCTTTGCTGCCCCGTGGGCAGCGTCGGTTCGCTAGCTCCGCCGCTGCAGCCAGACGACAGGCTAGACTACCTAACGACGGCGGACGGGAAAGAGTACGTCCGGGTGAACAACGGCCCGTGGAGACACGATGCAGATAGGGCCGAGTCTCCGCCCCCACAGCCTATGCCGCTCCCGCAATGGCTTTTGCAGATGCGCCCGGTTGGTGATCAACAGAGCTACCTAAACGGAACGCTGACTTCCACCAGCACCGTGACCGACCTCGCTGCCGCGCCAGCCCCAAGCGCCGGGCAGAATCGATGTTGGACGCTCACGGTCACTCTTTCAGCGAAGAAGGTGGATTCGTC
>JBGQNJ010000218.1:0-3347 GCA_041501065.1 Dehalococcoidia bacterium | reverse complement strand
GGGCGTTGTCATCGAGTCCGCGGAGTTGAGCAAGGTCCCGAAGACGACCGTCAGCCTCGGCGACAAGGAGGCGCTCCAAACGCTTAAGCTCCTCGACAAGCTGGAAGAGCTCGACGACGTGCAGCGCGTGCACTCCAACGCCGAGTTCCCCGACGAAGTACTCACGGCGTACACGGGCTAGATGGCTGAGCGAGCGAATCCGACAGCCGCCCGCGACGGCGTCCTCATCCTCGGCGTCGACCCCGGTCTGCGAGTTACGGGCTACGGCCTCATCTTCCAGTCGGGCAACGCAATTGAAGCCGTCGACTACGGCTGCTTCGCCGTCGACCCGCGATTGCCGCTGCCGGAGCGGCTTGCGACTCTGTTCGGCGCACTTCAGGACGTCATCGCCCGTCATGCACCGTCGGAGGTGGCGATCGAGCAGCCGTTCGTCGCCGCCAACGCCCACTCTGCGCTGGCGATAGGCGAGGCACACGCTCTCGCCGTCCTTGCCGCCGGACTGGCCGGGCTGCCGGTCCAGCAGTACTCGCCGGCTGAGGTGAAACGTGCCGTGACGGGCTACGGCCGCGGCCCGAAGGAGCAGGTGCAAGAGATGGTGCGACTGCAGCTAGGCCTGCGCGACCTGCCCGAGCCATTCGACGCTTCTGACGCGCTCGCCGTTGCTTTGTGCCACCTCAACCACACGCGCTCGCGGTCGCTAATCGAGAGGAGCGTGGTCCAATGAACGCCGTCACCCGTAAGCTCAAGCTGCGTGATTTGTGGGAGCGATGCGATGTCGCTAACGCGCTCCCCGTTGCTCAGTGCAACGCCTTTGACACGCGCTCGCGGGCGCCTATCGAGAGGAGCATGACCCCATGAGCGCCGTCGCTCGCATCTGGGGCGTCGTCGAAGACAGTGGGCCGGAGGGCATCATCGTGCGCGTGGACGGCACCGGCCTGGGGCTGCTGGTGCAGGTACCCGGCCACACGCGCGACGCCCTGGGCGTGCCCGGCCGCGAGATATCGCTTTACACCCACCTCCAGTCGCGCGAGAGCGACGTCGCTCTCTACGGCTTCGCCACCGCCGACGAGCTGCGGCTCTTCCATCTCCTCATCGGCGTATCGGGTGTAGGGCCGAAGGGCGCGCTGGCACTGCTGACCGGCCTTCCCGGCGACTCCATATGGGAGGCAATCGCCAACGGCGACGTCGAGCGCATCCGCGGCGTACCGGGCATCGGCGCCAAGACCGCGAGCCGTATCATCATCGACCTGAAGGGGCGACTGCCGGAGCACGTTTCGGCGGGGATTCCTGCCGCCTCGCTTCTCGGCGCCGACGAAGAGGTCATCGCCGCGCTCATGAGCCTCGGCTATACCCAGGCCGAAGCCTCCTCGGCCGCGGCGCGCCTGCCAGACGACGAGGCGCGATCGCTGGAGGAGAAGATCCGCCTCGCCCTCTCGTCTTTCAGCCAATAGGTGGCATCGCGATGTTAGCGCTGCTCTGGTTGGTGCCGTTCGCAGCCGGAACAGCAATCGGCCTCAGCGGAATCGTCGTACGACGACTGCCCCTGATTTCGGCTGCGACATTCCTCTTCGTGTATGTCGTATTCGTCGGCTCGTACGGCATCCGGACGGCGGCCTGTCCGCACTGCAATGCGGGCGATGGCGACAGGCTGTACTACCTTCCGCTCCTGGCCGGCTTCTACGGAAGCATCCTCGGAGCGCTTCTCGCCGGTCTAGTGTTCGGAGCGGTGGCGGGACGGCCCTTCGCGCAGAGACGCCGAAGGCGCTCGCGGTCAATGTAGAGAAGGCCTGCCTGCCAGTGCCGGCTCTTGTGCCCTCCGCTATCCGCTGACCGTCCATCGCTCCTGTAGTACACTTGATCTGCAATGGCGGAGTTCAAACTAGTCTCCGACTTCCAGCCCACCGGCGACCAGCCCCAGGCCATCGACCAGCTCGTCGACGGCCTGACGCGCGGCCATAAGCACCAGACGCTCCTCGGCGTGACCGGCAGCGGCAAAACGTTCACCATGGCCAGCGTCGTCGCACGCGTCCAGCGCCCGACGCTCGTGCTCGCGCCCAACCGCACGCTTGCCGCCCAGCTCGCATCGGAGTTCAGGGACTTCTTCCCCGAGAACTCCGTCGAGTACTTCGTCAGCTACTACGACTACTACCAGCCGGAGGCCTACGTACCGCGCACCGACACCTACATCGCTAAGGACGCCGACATCAACGACGAGATCGACAAGCTGCGCCACGCCGCCACGCGCGCCCTGTTCGAACGCCGCGACGTGCTCATCGTCGCCTCGGTGTCGTGCATCTACGGACTCGGCGAGCCGGAGGAGTACCACAGCTTCACCCTCACCTTCCGCGCTGGCGAAGCCTTCAACCGCGGCCGCGCCGTCCGCCGACTCGTCGACATGCAGTACGACCGCAACGACATGACGCTCACCCGCGGCCACTTCCGCCTCCGCGGCGACTCGCTGACGGTCATGCCCGCCTACGAGGAGACCGCCGTCCGCATCGACTTCACGGACGACACGGTGGAGCGCATCATCGAGCTCGACCCGCTGACCGGCGAACTCCTCGCCGAGCGTGATCGCATCGACATCTACCCGGCGAAGCACTTCGTGACCTCGCAGGACAAACTCAACGCCGCTATCGAGGACATCGAAAAGGAACTGGAGGAGCGCGTCGCCGAGCTGCGGGCGCAGGACAAGCTGCTGGAGGCCGCCCGCCTCGAGGAGCGCACCCGCTACGACCTGGAGAGCCTGCGCGAGGCCGGCTACTGCTCCGGCATCGAGAACTACTCCCGCCATCTGGCGCGCCGCCCGGCCGGCAGCACGCCCTGGACGCTGCTCGACTACTTTCCCGACGACTTCCTGATGTTCATCGACGAGTCGCACATCAGCATCCCGCAGGTGCGCGGCATGTACTTCGGCGACCTCTCGCGCAAGCAGACGCTCGTCGAATACGGCTTCCGCCTGCCCTCGGCGCTCGACAACCGGCCGCTCAACTTCCACGAGTTCGAGGAGCACCTGAGCCAGGTCGTCTACGTCTCGGCGACGCCGGGTCCGTACGAGCGTGAATGCAGCGGGCAGACCGTCGAGCAGATCGTGCGGCCCACCGGCCTCATCGACCCGTCGGTCGAGGTGAAGCCGACCGCCGGCCAGATCGACGACCTCATCGAGCAGATACGTATCCGCGTCGAGCGCGGGCAGCGCGTCCTCGTGACGACGCTGACGAAGAAGATGGCTGAGGACCTCTCCGACTACCTGATCGAGATGGGCGTACGCACGCACTACCTGCACTCCGAGATCGACACCCTGGAGCGCGTCGAGATCCTGCGCGACCTGCGCGCCGGCGTCCACG
>JBGQNJ010000217.1:0-3441 GCA_041501065.1 Dehalococcoidia bacterium | reverse complement strand
GCGAAGGCCGCAGCCTCGCACACAGGCTCCCTGGCCGGCGAGAACGCCATCTGGGACGCCTTCTTCGCCCAGTCCGGCGCTATCCGCGTCGACTCGATAGAGGAGATGGTCGACGTTCTTCAGGCGCTCGTCCGACTTCAGCCCTGCACGGGTCGCGGCGCTATGCTAATCGGCAGCGCCGGCGGCAACGGCGTCATCGCCACCGACATCTGCGCCCGCGAGGGCCTGGAAGTACCGGACATGTCCGAGGAGGTGCAGAAGGAACTGCGGACGTTCGTCGGCGTCGCCGGCACCAGCGTGAAGAACCCGATGGACGTCGGCATGCAATTGCGCGGCCCCGATGACTTCTTCCGGGTGCTCGAGGTCGTCGTGAAGGACCCGAACATCGACATCATCTTCATGATCGCGATGATATTCTCCCGCAGGATGGGCTGGTGGGGCGGCGCCAGGAACATGCTCAAGACGCTCACCAAGTTCGCGAAGCAGCCGCGCCGGCAGCCCTTCGTGATCGCGATCCGCTGCCCGACGGAGCAGTTGGAGACGGAGAAAGACCGCCTCTGGGTGACGACGCGGTTCGTCAAGGCGGGCATTCCCGTCTTCAAGACCGTTGAACGCTCCGCTCGCGCCCTGTACAAGTACACCGGCTATTACCGTCGCCTGGCGGAGAACGAAGAAGCCTGAGCCTGAGCGTTGCCGGCAGATGACAAGGGCGAGGCTTTTGAGCCTCGCCCTTTGGTGTGTTCTGAACGGTGGGAATCGGGCTACATGTACGGCGTGGGCAGCCCGCGCGTCGGACGCGGCGTCCCCGGCTTGGGCGTTTTCGTCGGCGGCTTTGGCGTCGGCGAAGGGCCGGGCGTCCGCGTCTTCGTGGGCGTAGCCGTGCGCGTAGATGTCGCCGCTGGCCCGGGCGTCTTCGTTGCTGTGGGAATCGGGCGCGGCGTGAACGTCGGCGTCGGCGGCACGGGCGTCGGCAGGAGCGCCGGGTCGCCCTGGAAGACCGCGTACGACATCCCGCGCGTCACGTCCGTGCTCCAGCGCGAGCGGATGATGCGCACTTTATACGTGCCGCTCGTCGCCGGCGAGAAGTAGACGATCTCGTAGTTGTTGTCGAAGCTGGCCGAGCTCGCGACCATGTTGCCCGACGGGTCGATGATCTGCATGTCCAAGTCGCCGCTGGGCTTGCTGCTGTACGACGCATAGGACGTGTCGACATCCCAGGTCAGCACGATGCGCGTGGGCCTGTCGGCGGCCAACGCGTAAGAGATCGGGAAATCGAGGGGGCTTGCCCAGCCGGTGCTATAGCTACCGCCCCAGAACGTCCCGTTCACGTTCTGGATGATGTCGTCGGCCCACTGGGCGACGATCTCGCCCGCGCCGTCCTTCTCGCTCAGCCGCGCGTCCCCTTCGATGTTGTGGGCGGCGGTGGCCATGAGGATTGCCCTCACCGCGGCGGGGAGGATGCGCAGCGAGGGCGCTCGCTGAAACAGGTCGGCGATGACGCCGGTGACGACGGGCGCGGCATAGCTGGTGCCGGAGCCGACGTCACCGGTCCAGGGGTCGGCGTTCTTCGTGCTCTGGAAGTTGGTGCCCGGCGCCATTACGTCCGGCTCTTCGCGGTCGTTGTTGGTGGTAGTGGGGTCCTTGTAGCTGGAGTAGCTTGCGACTGTGTCGTCTGACCAGTCCGTCGTGTTGGCGTCGTCGGACGCACCGACGGCGATCACGTTGTAGGCGAGAGCCGGGCTGGTCACGCAGCCATCGCTGTTGCCGCGGTTGCCGGCGGCGAAAACGACGCTGTGGGAGCGAGTCGCCACTAGGTCATCCATAAACTTGTTGACGTCCGTTTTAAATATGCAACCGGTGTAAGCCCAGCTATTGTTGAGGACGTTCGCTCCCCAGTCGGCGGCGAGGTTCGCTGCAAATTCAAGCTGGTCGGTGTAGCCGCTGCAGGAGCCGCCGATCCAGAGCGAGGCATCGGGCGCCACGCCGCGCACGGTGCTGTTGGTGCTGCGGATGATGCCCGCGACAGCCGCGGCATGATCAGTCAGACAACTGTTGTTGGTGTCCTGAGTAACGCCGGACAGGTTCGGGTTGTCGGTGTTTATCTTGCCGCCGACCTCTACCTCTCCCACCTTTTCGTTGGTGCCGGTAAAGCCGCGGGTGTTGAGCACGTCGGCGTGAACGACCTGCCGCGCGATGTCAACCGTCTGCTCGAACTGCACGACCTCATAGATACGCTCCAGGCCCTTCAGTCCTTCTACCTTGCGGATGTCGTCGGGTTTGAGCCTGGCGGAAAGGGCGGGTGTGTACTTGTCCGCCTCTGCCTCGAAGCCCATGCTGCGGATCTCATCGAGCGCCGGCTTCGTGATGGCCAGGACGGCTTCGGCGCGCTTCTCGTCCGCGAGCTTGAGATAGGCGTCCGCCTCCGCATCTGTGAGCGGCTTCTTGTTGATGTCGGGCAGCGGCGGCGGGCTGTAGGGCGGCTCCTTCAGCCGGATGATCACGCCGATGGGCTCGTCCGGTGGAGCGGATTTCAACTTGTCGAAGAGGTCGGCCTCCAGGTTGCCGTACTTGTCGGTGTACGCCTTCTCTTCGCCGGCCAGCAGCTCTTCGGGATCGGCCTCCGCGCCGTCGGCGTCGAGCGATATGGCATAGAGCTTGTCGGTGCTGGCGTCCACCACCTTGAAGCTGTAGGCAAGCTTGCCGGAGAGCGGGTAGTCGTTGGTCGTGCCCGCCGCCAGTGACAGGTTGGCGAGGTCAATCTTCTCCCGCTCGGCGACGAGGGCGAGCGCCTTGTCGATTATCTCCTGCGGCGGCCCGGACTCGCCGGGCGGCGGCGCGGCGGCGGGCGCACCGGGCGCGGGTGCGATACCTTCGGGCGTGGTTGCGGCCTGCTCTTTCGTCCCACCTCCGCAGGCGATGAGCGTCGCCAGGAGCAGTGTCGCAAACATTACGGCAGCGATCAGAGGTAGACGTCGCATCTTGCCCGTCCTTCCTGTCCTCATCCTATGGTGGTAATTGTTAATGCGAGGAGACAGATACATCGTAAAGGCGCGCCCGCCTACGGTCAATCGGGGATGCCCCGTACTGGCCACCGGCGGCCGGGTGGCGTTGACCACTGATGGAGTCGCTAGTAGCATTCTCATCACTACGCACGCCGATGCAATATCTCTCTCGGAGGTAGAAGTCATGGAAGTCATTAACCCCAAGGTGCGACGTTTCACCCGCTCGGCCATTGAGGACCCGGAGAAGTTCTGGGCGCGCGCTGCAGACCAGGTCCCCTGGTTCCGCAAGTGGGACAACGTCTTCGAGTGGACGCCGCCCACGTTCCGCTGGTTCGTCGGCGCGCAGACGAACCTCTGCTACAACTGCCTCGACTATCACGTCGAGCGCGGGCACGGCGGCCATGCGGCGCTCATCGCCGAGGACGAGCGCGGCGGCAGG
>JBGQNJ010000216.1:0-3445 GCA_041501065.1 Dehalococcoidia bacterium | reverse complement strand
GTGTAGATGCCCTGCCCGCCGGAGAACATGTTACCCTGGTACATGATGAAAGCGATCTTCATCGAGTTGCTCCCGGGCTGCGCGCCGCCGAGGGATGAGGAAGTTGGGCGCGGGGAAGCCGCATCCCGTATCTTACAGGAGCGGGACGCGGCGAGTCTAGCTTGCGGCGAAGCGAGGCGCTTTCGTGGATGCGATGTAGGGGCGCACAGCTGTGCGCCCCTACTACAGATTGGCCGCCAGCACCGTCGGCGATGTGTCGTTCGGTTGGTCGGTCGCCAAGGTGGGCAGGCCGGCGAGGGCCCGCACATACTGCAGCTCGCGATAGGCGCGCTCCGCTAGATCGGGGTCGCCGCTGAGGATGAGCCCGGCCAGGCGCTGGCGGAAGGCGCTGGCGGCGGCGGTCTTCTTCGTCTCTTCGTCCACGTCGGTATCGTCCTTTCGAGGGAGGTCGACGCGCGCGATGGCATCCCAAAGCTCCGGTCGCTCGTTCTCGATGTGCTCGAAGCTCCACCAGGAGAGCATCGTCGCGCCGCGTTTGATGGCGGCCGCAGCCCAGCGCGACAACTCGTCGCGCGTGACAGAGCCGTAGGCGCCGCCGATAGGCGCGACAGGGAGGTCGAGCAGTCCTTCGGCGGCGAAGGCGTCGTAGCAGAGTGCGATGGCGCGCTCCGGCGAGACCTGCATGGCGTTGTGGTAGGCCTGCGGCATGACGGCCTGACAGTAGCGGTTGAAGACGCGATACGGCAGCGCGCGGTGGTAGTCCGGCTGAGGCAGCGGCGCGTAGAGCAGCGGGAAGTCGGGGCCGGCGGCGGAGCGCACGGCGCTGAGGTAGCGCTCGGCCGTGGAGGCAGGGTCGCTCGGCTGGCGCTCGTACTCGGCTTCGACGTCGATGACGTAGGCGTCGGGCCCTCGATACGAGGGCGACGGTTTCTCCGTGATGAGGCGAGCGGCGATGGCGGCCTCTTCCGTCGCCGTGCGCTTGAGGTCGCCGTAGATGACGGTCGGTCTGTCGCAGCCGTAGACGTAACCCCAGAGGCCGGCGAGCAGGCCTTCTTGCTGCAGCGCCTGGACGATCTCCCAGACGGGCGGACCCTGGTCGAAGGGATGGCCGCCGTCGTCGCTCTTGACGACGGCGCCGCGGCAACCGGCGTCGTTCAGCCTCCGCGCGACGGCGATGGGGTTGCCTTCGAGGCAGCGTCGCCAGTTCCAGACCCACATCCATTTGCCGGAGAGCATGTCGCGGATTGTAGCGCCGCCGCGCGCGGTCTGTCAGGGGGAAGTGACACCCCGACGGAACTGGAAATAGGGCGCCGATGCAAACGAGGCTCAGTCACGTTCCACGCCGTAGCGAATACCGGCTGAAACGAAGTCCGCCACCCGTTTCCTCCAGTGGGACGCCATGATCGTGATGTTCTCTGTGTTATCCCCATAATCGGGATTCGTGCATGACGTACGGTTCACCCGGTCCACCAAAAGCTCATAGCTCCTGTGCTCCCCTGTGACAGGGTCTAGAGTGCGGATGATGGGGATTGTGCCGCGGTGTTCGAGCCAGATGCTGAGGTCTCGGACCTGCTTGAGCCAATCCTCAACCTGTCCCCGAATGCTGTCAGGGAAGCTAGCCCCGACCCTCTTCCGAAACTCATCCTTGGTGAAGTCGCACTGGTGGTTCTTCATCTTCAGCAGCTTCCTCCGGAACTTGAGCCATAGAGCGAGAGAATCGAGAGCACCCTTGGTTGCGGCCACCAGAACGTACAAGTGATATTGCGCCTCATAGTTGCTACACCGTTCAGGTTCCTCCAGATGCACTGTAGCCCTGTGTACAAGCGCCGTCTTGAGGATTGCCGACGCAACGGCTTCCTGTTCATCTTGATGTCCGCCGCCCTGGTATTCGCTCACCAAGCGATGAAGAACTGCATCATCCAGTTGGAAGCCCAGAGACTTGGCTGCATCGACCGAGTGTTGCAGGGTCTTCAACCCGATGTCCTTTCTAACGCCGGTCGTCCTCTCCATTTCAGTTCTTCCTCCCCGTGTCGCGCTGGGCGCGTTGGCGGCGGTATCGCTGGTGACTGGTAAGCTTGCTCATGTTACCATGCCTTCAGCGAACAATCTGAAAAGGACTGGGTGAACTGCCCGAGCAGCCCTCCCTGGGTTAACCCAATAAGCCAGACGTATTTCTTGCCGTCGGCGAATTCGGTGTAGTACAAGGCGAACGTGTGTTTGCTTGCAAGCGCGAAGGGATCTTCAACCTCGTCCGGTAGTGTTATATCAGGCGCTACTGTGTCCTGCGTGTAGCACGTCAATACGTTCTTGCCTAGGAAGGGTGACTTCCCCCTGTAGAAACTGCACCTGCCGAACATAGTCATAGAGCCATCGTGGCTAACGAGGCCCACTTTTCCCTGCCCCTGGACGGTAACGTCACTGAACGACGTAAAGTAAGGCGAGTCCGCGGTCGCTGGGAGCTGTTGCGTGTCGGTGTAGTAAGCGTCGCAATATTCCAGGTAGTACGTGAGCAGTTCCGGTGCCGCTGTTGGGGTTGGCGTGGACGTTGGCGCCGAGGCTGACCCGCTACACGCTGCCGCAAGCACCGCGGCGAACATCGTTAGGGCAACTACGATTATCGTTTTCATTGTTTTCACTCTTCTCCTACTTCTTCGGCAGAATCCTCGTGGCTGAGTAGTCTCCCACCTCTCTTCCCTTCGGCCCGCCTCGTCAGCGCCGGTAGGCCACGTCCCACGGAGCGCCCTCCGTACCCCTTTCGGCCCACTTTGCGCAGCTCTGAGGGAATCTCACCCCCGATGTAGGCGTTCCGCCGAAGTTGCGACCCCAAACTGCTGAGCTTACAATAGCTGCACGAAGCTCGGACGAAACGCATCGCCCGGGGGCCGGGGGCAACATGGTGGACCTGCCGATCAAGCTCAAGGGGCTTATCCTCAGCGGCGGCCAGGGCAGCCGGCTGCGTCCCTTCACCTACACCGGCGCCAAGCAGCTAGTGCCCATCGCCAACAAGCCGATCCTCTTCTACGCCATCGAGAACCTCGTCGAGTGCGGCGTGCGCGACATCGGCATTGTCGTCGGCGACACGAAGGAGCAGGTCATGGCGGCCGTCGGCGACGGCAGCCGCTTCGGGGTGAGCGTGACGTACATCGAGCAGGAGGCGCCGCTGGGCATCGCCCACGCCGTCAAGATCGCGCAGGGGTTCCTCGGCGAAGACCCGTTCGTCTTGTTCCTCGGCGACAACTTCCTGCGAGAGGGCATCGTCCCGTTCGTCGACCAGTTCTGCCGTCAGAATCCACGGCCCGCGGGCCAGATACTCCTCTATCCGGTGAAGAACCCGCAGGACTTCGGCGTGGCAGAGCTGCGCGACGGCCGGCTCGTGCGCGTCGTCGAGAAGCCGAAGGAGCCGCCGTCCAACCTGGCGGTGATCGGCATCTACATGTTCGACCGC
>JBGQNJ010000215.1:0-3466 GCA_041501065.1 Dehalococcoidia bacterium | reverse complement strand
CAGCGGGTACAGCTCCGGCGGCACGACGACGTAGTAGTCGGGGATGCGCACATTGTCGAAGAAGATCTCCCCCTGGTTGAGCGCCCGCTGCCCGATCTTGTTCAGCGGCTTTCCCTTCGACACGCCGGGCAGGTCGAGCGGCACGAGTCCGATGGCCGTCGAGACCGGGCCCTTCGACCGGTCGACCGCAAAGTGCACCATCGCGTGCGTGGCGATTGTGCCGTTCGACACCCAGGCAGCCTTGGCGCCGTTGATCAGCCAGTCGTCGCCGTCGCGCCTGCCATGAGTGTCGAGGGAGATTGCCGGGTTGTTGAGGTATTCCGGCATATTCGCCGCCGCCGTATCGGAACCGTGCTGCGGCTCCGTGATCGCCCAGCAGCCGATGTATTTCGCCTCCCTGTCCTTGATGTAGGGCATGACGATCTCATCCATCAGCCGCTGGTTGCCCGTCATCTGCGACGCCAGCAGCCCTATGCTGAACGGCATCCCGCATGCGCCCAGACCGACGGCGAAGTCGGTGGCGCCCCAACCCATCTCCTCTGCCACGATGTGCATGTCGAGGCCGGTAAGGTTCGCCCCGCCGAACTCCTCCGGCATGCCCGCAAGGTGACGTTCCAGCTCGTAGTGCTTGCGCCAGACGTCCCAGAAGACGGAGCCCGGCTTGATTACGTCCTGTGGGTCCACCAGCTTGTCGAGCTCGACGGACGCCGGACGCGCGATGTCGGTGGCAAAGCGATGTGTCTCCTCCTTGAGCGCTGTCTGAGTCGGCGTAAGCTGGGGGTTGAGGTCCAGGTACATCCTGCGCACTCCTTCGTTCGGCGGTCCGGCGTGGCAGCATGATTGCACGACCGCGTGCCTGCGCGCAACCGGCGTCGTCGCTTCGCGTATCGACGAGTGAGGATCTTAGCCGGCGAGGAAGTAGGTGTGGCAGACTTCGTCCAGCGACTCCGGCGTCACCACGGGCTGGCCGCTCTCGCTGTAGCGCGCCGAGTCGACGACCGCCTCGATGAGGTCGCGCGGGTGGCAGCCGCGCAGAGCGCGCTGGTACGGTTGGTACCACTGTCTGAACAGGTAGTCGACCGCCTCTCCCCGGAACTCGATGCCCTGCTCGGCGCAGACCTGCGCGAAGATCGCGTGGAACTCGTCCGGCGTCGGGTCCGGAATTTCGACCTTGTAGCGAATGCGTCGCATGAACGCCTCGTCGGCCAAGGCGTCGGGCGCCAGATTCGTGGAGAAGAACGGGATGACGTCGAACGGCACCTCGACGATCTGCCCTGTGTGCAGCGACAGGTGGTCGACGCCGCCTTCGAGGGCGACGATCCAGCGGTTGAGCAACTCCACGGCCGGTATCTGCTGGCGGCCGAAATCGTCGATGATGAGGATGCCGCCGTTCGCTTTCAGTTGCAGCGGTGCCTCGTAGACCTTGGAGCGCTCGTCGAGGACGAGCTCCAGCTCCAGGCGGGTCAGCTCGCCGCCGGCCAGCACCGCGGGCCTTCGCACGATGGCCCAGCGGCGGTCGTGCCTGCGCCGGCGAATGTCCCGTGCTTTCTCGGCGTAGTCCACCAGATCGTGCTTCGAAGGGTCGAAGAGCCGGACGATGTGTCCGTACATCTCCACCGCGTAGGGGACGGCGATGTAGCCTGAAAGCGCCCGACCCAGCAGGTGGGCGATTGTCGTCTTGCCGTTGCCGGAAGGACCGTAGATCAGCGTCGGCCGGCCGGAGAATATCGCCCGCCCGACGCGACTGCGTGTCGACTCGCTGAGGACGAGCTGCGACAGCGCCTCCCGCACGACGGCCGCGGTAAAGCCGCTGCCGCCCATCGACTGGACTTTGACCTGGGCGACGTAGTCCTTCAGGGGCACCGGCGCTGGCCCCACGTAGGCGTTGCGGTCGGAGGCAACGGCCGAGCGCTCCAGCCCTCGACCGCTAAGCCGGTAGCGATAGCTCGCAGGCCCCTGGCCCTCGCCGGCGACGATCTCGCAAAGGCCGTCGCCTGTGAGCAGCGCCAGCGCCTCTTGCATCACCGGCAGCGATAGCGCCAACGTATCGGCCAGGTCGCCCGCCGTTGGCCGGGCGCTGTAGTAGAGCGCCTTCAGCGCCAGCTCGACGATGAAGGCGGGGTCTAGCCCCGTGTCTCGCAAGTAGGCGGGCTCGCGTGGGAGCTGCTCATCCAGCTCCGCTGGCTCGATGGTCTGAGAAGGGTAACGCATCTTATTCGTGCCTTTCCGGAATCTCTTCTGCGCTCGCCACGGCTTCGTGATCTGCCGTCAGGAAGTCGGGCGGATTGCCCCAGGCTTCGACGGCCTCGAATCTCAGCCGGTAGGCCCCGATCTCGATCTCATCGCCGTCGTCGAGGCCGGCCCAGTTGACCCGCTGGCCGCACAGGACCGTCGGGTGCGTCGGGTCCAGCGAGCGAATGACGAAACGCTCTCCCGTGAACCAGATCTGAGCGTGCGCAGGAGCCACCGGCCCCGGCTCCGCGGCCAGTCGAACGTCGCACTCGCGGTCGCTGCCCAGGGTAACCGGCTCTTCGCCGAGGTCGACGGTTTCGTCCTCGCCGGCCGGGCTGCGGACGATGAGGCGCCCCAGGCATGGCCCATCCGGCAGGTCTCGCGTCGCCTTTGCGGGCAGTGAAGCCGCGTCGCGGAGCAGCCGCTCATCAGGCAGTCTGCCGGTGGCCTTCGCGCGCGGTAGGCGGCGCTGTCGCCCTTGACGTTGTCCGCCCGCAGTGACCCGGGTTGCCCCACTCTTGCCGCTGTTGGCGGGTCCCCGCGACGATCCGCGGTTGCCGAGTGCCCCCTCTGCAAGCGTGGCGAACACCGTCGATAGCTGAGCCACCGCTCGCGCCGGCCACGCTGGGCCCCGCGACGATTCGGCGCCGGTTGCGGTTCCTTCCGCAGGAGCCCTGGGCTCGTGCGATTCCGCCTCAACCGCTGCTTCTTCCAGTGAGTGGTCGTAGGCCGCACGGCCCTCGTCATCGAGGAGCGTCGTCAGGGCTGTAGTAAGCTCGGCAAGGTACTCGCCGGGCATCTCGCCCGCCCTCTTCGCGTGGAGAACGCGCAAGATCGAGTAGGCGCGCTCTATGAGGGCCTGATCCGCCGAACGGTCGACGTGGAGCAGTTCGTAGTAGTCCCGCGGTGAGTCTGGCGGGATGTCCGGCGGTCGTTTCTTGCTCGGTTGGTCCCTTTGACTGCGCTGCAACCGAAGTTCCGTCACACGCCTGACCGTTGCATCGTAGGCGCGGCGTCGCTCCGGGTGAGCGAGCAGGGCGTAGGCCGCGTTCAGGGCGATGAGCCTTTGCCGGGCTTCTTCTCTCACCGCCTGTTTGGGTAGCAGCGAGCCCACCAGATACCAGTAGGCCTCCTCTACCCATAGCTGCGGCGCATCGGGGTCCACTTGGAGAAGATGGTAGTAGTCGCTGGTCTCTCCGGAAGAGCCGTGTCCGTCAGCGTGTTCCTGAGCCTT
>JBGQNJ010000214.1:0-3479 GCA_041501065.1 Dehalococcoidia bacterium | reverse complement strand
GCGCGACGGAGCACCAGCCCGCCGGCTCGCCGCCGACATAGCCGATAACCCCCGGCACTTCGCCCGACTCGATGATCGCCTTCATCGCCCGCCGGTTGCCCTCGCCGCGCTGCCGCATCCACTCGCGACGCGTCAGCCGCCACCACATGCACCAGCACCCCTCGTAGGCGCCGCATTCGCCGAAGAGCGTCTCGAAGTCGGACCAGCGCTCCGGCGTCACGGGCACGAACTCAACCTTTTTCGGGGGAGCATCATCAGGCATCGAAGGCGCCTCTCTCTAGCCCGTCAGGAGCCGTCCCAGAGGGCGGTCTGCGCCGACGGCAGCGGTCCTTTAGGCGGCAGGCCCAGGTGTTCGTAGGCACGACGCGTCGCCACGCGGCCGCGCGGCGTCCGCTGGAGGAAGCCCACCTGCATCAGGTAGGGCTCGTATACGTCCATGATCGTGTCCGCCTCCTCGGAGATCGAGGCGGCGATGGTGTCCAGGCCGACGGGGCCGCCGTCGAACTTGTGGATAATGGTCTGCAGCACCTTGTGGTCGACCTCGTCCAACCCCAGTTCGTCGATCTCCAGCCGCGCCAGCGCCTCGACGGCGACCTCCTCCGTGATGTGGCCCTCCGCCATCACCTGCGCGTAGTCGCGCACCCGCCTAAGCAGCCGGTTGGCTACACGCGGCGTCCCGCGGGCACGCTGCGCCATCTGCTTGACGCCGCCCTCGTCGACCTCGACGCCGAGGATGTGAGCGCTGCGCCGGATGATGGCGCCGATAGCGTCCGTATCGTAGAAGTCGAGGCGGTAGACGGCGCCGAAGCGGTCACGCAGGGGCGGGCTGAGCATGGCGTAGCGCGTCGTAGAGCCGATGAGCGTGAAGCGCGGCAGCGAGAGTCGCACGCTGCGGGCGCCCGGCCCTTTGCCGAGCACGAGGTCGAGCGCGAAGTCCTCCATCGCCGGGTAGAGGATCTCTTCGATGGCGCGCGCCAGGCGGTGGATCTCGTCGATGAACAGCACGTCATCGCGCTGGAGGTTCGTCAGGATCGCCGCCAGGTCGCCGGGTCGCTCGATGGCAGGCCCGGAGGTAATGCGGACGTTCACCCCCATCTCGACGGCGATGATGTAGGAAAGCGTGGTCTTGCCCAGGCCGGGCGGGCCGTAGAGGAGGACGTGGTCCAGCGGCTCGCCCCGCATCTGGGCCGCGGCCATGGCGATGCGGAGGTTGTCCTTGACCTTGTCCTGGCCGATGTAGTCGTCAAGCCGGTGCGGGCGCAGCGAGGTATCTAGGGCGAGGTCCTCCTCGCGCGGCTTGCCGGAGAGGATGCGTTCGGGCACCGGGCCTTCCACCTAGCGACGCTCCCGTCTCAGGTCGATCGTCACCTCGTTATAGCTGTCCATGCACCTGAGCTGGACGGAGTCCGGGTCGCCCCAGGCAGCGGGGAAGCCACCGCCGAACTGGAGCATGACGAGGTAAGGGAAAATGTCGTGGTAGAAGAAGCCGCAGAGGCCGGCGGTATTGTGGGCGCTGATCTCGAACTCGTCGCCGACCTTGTGGCCCATGTTGCAGTTGCCCTTGACGTTGCGGACCGTCGCCCAGACGCGGTTACCGACCTGCGGGTACTCTCGCTGCTCCATCGCCGGCCTCCCGTCGGTGAGTTGGAACAAGCGTACTTGTGGCGGCGTTGCGTGTCAACGGAAAAACCGTGCGGATACGGCCGATTACGCTCGCCCGCGCTCCTCGATTTCGTCCAGAGTCGATATGAACGCTGTCAACAATGGGTAGATGTGGTCGAGGGGTTCTTCGATACCGATTGGCCTTGCCGCCTTCAGCATCTGCATGTGCCCTCGGCGTACTCGAAAGAGAGTGTTGCGCCTGACCCAGCGAGCAACCTCTTGCCATGACATGTCAGGCTCGCTTGCGGCGAGTTCGAGGGCAAATCGCACCATTTCGTCGTTTCGGGGCCAGAACACACGACCATTCATCAGCATGAAGATCGATGTTGTAGCCATCCCGAGCCGCTTGTTGCCGTCGATGAACGGATGGTTTTTCACCATCGACCTTAGAAGCGCGCCGGCCTTGTCGTAGATTGTCCGGTAGTAGGGCTGGCGGGGCAACGCTAGAGCAGATTCGAGAAGAGGGTTCTCTCGCGTGCTGATTTGGGAGAACGAGAAGGCCGGCAGCGGCGCCCCGTAGTCGGGGAACAACCCGGCCGCCAGCCCATGTGCAACAATCTGGACGGCAAACCGGTCAGGATACCATGTCCTAACCAACTAGTGCTTCTCAAGCTCCTTCAAGGCAGGCTTGTGCAACTCGATCGCTATCTCGGTGGCGATCTCGACGGCCTTCCGCTCCTTCTCTTCCCTATCCGAGGGACGTGGCCGCTGGCGCCTCCGCACAGGCCTACGGATGTCGGCAGTTTGGCTCTTGGCCATTGCTATCCCCCTTGCTCACACAGGGTCCCTCTCCATAGTCCAAATTACACGGCGAGTTGAGCCAGGTCAAGCAGGTCAAGAAAGAACCGCCGACGCTCTAGTCCTCCCACACCGACGGCACAGCTCCGACACCGCCGCGCACGACAAGCCCGCGCAGGTCGTCGTTCTTCGTCACGTCCTCCTTGCGCAGCGGCGGCACGGCCCCGTCCGACGGCGGCCGCGCGCCCGACGGCACGGACGGCGGTCGTTTCCTGTCACTGCGCACCGCCCGCCTCCTTCGCGTCGCCTGGACGCAGGTAGCTGCCGTAGAAGTCGTGGACGTAGCTGGCGCCGCGCCCGAGCACGATGCCGCTGAGGACGACACCGAGCAGCGCCGGCCGCGGCTGAAGCCCCAGCACGTCGCGCGTGATGTCGAGGTCGTACGCCCACGCCAGCAGCACGCCGACGGCCACCGCGACGTAGCGGATCACGTCCGCGGGCAGTCGTGCGGCAGAGAGCGGCGCCGCGAAAAGGTACTCGGTGAGGCTCTCCGCCAGGAAAGCCAGGGCCAGCACGGCGAAGACCGGTTCAACCATAGTTGTCTCTCCTCCTTACGTGTAGACGGCGACGATGACTGCGTCCTGCGGGTTCGCATCGTCGAAGAAGATGACGGCGCAGCTCCGGCCCGCCTGAATCTCGCCCGCGGCGATGTTGCGCGCCACCGGCACGCCCGACAGCCACACGGCGAGGCTTCCCGCCAGTCGCACGGTCGCGCTGTAGGTTCCCGAATCGAACGTCTTTATCTCGCCCCTGCGTACTGCCATGCCGGCCTCCTAGACTGCTCCCAGGCGCAGCCGCATCTGGTACAGTGGCTTGCCCGTCCGCGAGTAGTGCAGCGACATCCCGCTCACGCGACGAGGCGCAGCGCTCAACCCGGCACGCGCGTCGGTCACCGATACGACGTCGTACAGCTCCTGACCGCAGTTGACGGGCGCTACGACCTCGCCCGCCAGCGACGCCATCGCCGCCTCCCGCAGCAGGGCGTCGGCGCGGGCCTGCGCCTCATCGACCGCCGTCAG
>JBGQNJ010000213.1:0-3480 GCA_041501065.1 Dehalococcoidia bacterium | reverse complement strand
GCGCAGGCGTCCGGACACGTGCGAGACGAGGTGCATGACGTGCGAGTAGCGCTCCACGTCCATGCACTGACCGACCTCGACGCTGCCCGGCTCGCTGACCCGCCCGATGTCGTTCCTGCCCAGGTCGAGGAGCATCGTGTGCTCGGCGCGCTCCTTCTCGTCGGCGCGCAGCTCTGCCTCCAGCGCCGCGTCGTCTGCCGCGTCGCGACCGCGCGGCCGCGTGCCGGCGATGGGGTGCGTGGTGACCGTACCGTCCTCGACGCGCACCAGCATCTCCGGCGACGAGCCGACGATGTGGGCGTCGCCGAGGCGCAGGTAGTACATGTAGGGTGAAGGGTTGATGGCCCGCAGCGCGCGGAAGACCTCGAACGGGCAGGCCTGCGTCGGCAGCGAGAGGCGCTGCGAGAGCACGACCTGGATGGCGTCGCCGGCGATGATGTACTCGCGCGCCCGCTCCACGGACCGCATGAACTGCTCGCGGCCCACGCTCGACGACATCTCCCGGCCACCGTTTACGCCCTCAGGCGCCTCGTCGCGATCAGGGGCGGTCAGTGGTTTCGCCAGGCGCTCCGCGAGTTCGTCGATGCGCCAGGTGGCCTGGCGGTAGGCGGAGTCGATGTCGCCGTCGAGGCGGGCGTGGCTCACCACCTTTATCTTGTGCTGGAGGTGGTCGAAGACGAGCAGCGTGTCGGTGAACATGAAGACGGCCTCCGGCAGCGCCTGCGGGTCGTCCGCCGGCGAGGGCAGTCGCTCGAAGTGGCGCGCGGCCTCGTAGGCCAGGAAGCCGACCGCGCCGCCGTGGAATCGCGGCAGGCCGGGCAGCGGCACGACGCTGAAGCGTCCGAGCTCCGCTTCGATGTCCAGCAGGGGGTCGGTCGCGCCTCCGGCCGGGCTGGTCAGGACGCGATACGGCTCGGTGCCGATGAAGCTGTAGCGTCCGAGGCGCTCTCCCCCCTCGACGCTCTCCAGCAGGAACGAGTGCTGCCCGCGCGCGACCTTCAGGTAGGCAGAGACGGGTGTCTCCAGGTCCGCCGTTACCTCAGTGAAGACCGGCAAAAGGTTGCCCCGGCCGGCGAGCGCATGCGCCTCCGACAGGCTTGGCTGGTATGCTGTGTGTCCCATTTCCTCACCCCCGGGCAAACAAAAAACCCCTCGTCGTAGGGACGAGGGGCTCATCTCGTGGTGCCACCCTAGTTGCCGCGGCAACGCCGGGGCGTCTCTTGTCAGGTACGGCCTTCCTCAGCGAAAGCGATACCCTGGGCTCTGCTAACGGTGCCCGCTCCGGCGTCCCCTACGGCCCAATCGCGGAGGGCTTTCGGGGGTGCGGCTCCCAGGTCCATTCCTATCGCTGCGCCGGCGCCGGTTTCCACCTGTTCCGGCTCTCTGCGCTCGCCTTAGGCGAGTTAGCCTCGCTTAGCGACGTACTAGTCCTGCTCTTCGCCGATGCGCTATTCGATTTTGCAGCACTATAACAGCGCGCGGGAAGCTTGTCAAGCGCCGGGTCCGTGGCTGGCCTCTCGATAGCGAAAAAGCGTCTGTATGTAGTCCCTCAGCCGCGCCTCGATTTCGCCGGGCAGCGACGTATCGATGACGTCGACGATGGCGCTGCCCACGACCGCGGCGTCGGCAAGACCGTGTAGCGACCGCAGGTGCTCCGGGCGCGAAACGCCGAATCCGACGGCCAGCGGCAGCGACGTGTGACGTCGTACGCGGGCGAGGAAGTCGGGCAGGCCGGCTGGAAGCTGGGCGCGGGCGCCGGTGACGCCGGCGACGCTCACGCAGTAGATGAAGCCGGAAGCCGCCGCCGCGATGCGGCCGATCCTCTCGTCGTCGGAGCCGGGGGCGACGAGCAGGACGTTATCGATGCCGGCGGTCCGACAGCGGGCACGCAGCTCCGCGCCCTCTTCCGGCGGCAAGTCGACGACGATCAGCCCGTCGACGCCCGACGCGGCCGCCTTCTCGACGAAGGCGTCGACGCCGAAGGCGAGCAGTGGGTTGGCGTAGCTCATGAGAATGAGCGGGGTATCGGCAGAATCGCGGCGGACCTGGGCGGCGACGTCGAGGCAGATCGAGACGGTCGTGCCGGCTTCTAGCGCGCGAAAGCTCGCCTTCTGGATCGTCGCGCCGTCGGCGACGGGGTCGCTGAACGGCACGCCGAGCTCGATCATATCGGCGCCGCCGTCGACCAGCGCCCCGACGATGGAGGGCGTGGCCTGCGGGCCGGGGAAGCCGCAAGTGACGTAGGCAATGAGCGCCAGACGCCCTTCGGCCTTTGCCTTCGCGAGGGCATCGCTGATTTTTCCCATGTCGCCTCCAGAGCAAGAAAGCCGCGCGTAGTATACAATAGTGGAAAATGGGGCCGGAGCGCACCGTCTATCGGTGGTTTGCCGCGAAGGGGGCTTCCTGCCGGTCAAAAGCAAGATGGTACAAGCGTACTATCATGAATATGGTGCACTCGCACCTTGGCGTGACGGGCCCATTTCTCTAGCATGGACGTGACGTAGCCGATTCGGGGCCCGCGGGGCTCGCGGCTGTCAGGAGGCGACAAGATGTCGCGGGTGTCGACGGCGATAGGGCGATTTCAAGGCCCAGGGCTGCGGCGAAGGCTTCTCTTTCTAGTCCTCGTGCTCGCGGTGTCGGCGCTGCCGGTGCTCTTCCTGATGCCCCTCTTCAACGCACCGTTCGAACGAGACCAGGGGCTGTACGGCGTCATTGCGCGCGGCTGGATGCAGGGCGCCGTCCCCTACCGCGACCTGTGGGACAATAAGGGCCCCATGCTCTTCCTGTGGTACGTGGCAGCCTTCAAGCTGCTGGGAGAGGGTGTCGTCGCGCCACGACTGCTGGCCGCGCTCGGAACGGCGGCTGCCGTGCCATTCGTGTGGGACTCGGCGCGAGTCCTTCTCGGGCCACGTAAGGGCGTCCTGGCGGCGCTGTTCTTCGCCATCGCCTTCGCCAACCCCTTCCTGCAGGCCAACGCGAACGCGGAGATCCTCATGCTCTGCCCGCTCGCTGCCGGCTTCTGGGAGTTCACCCGCGGCGCCAGGGGCGGCAGCCAACTGTGGTTTGCCCTGGCCGGCGTTCTCACCGCGCTCGCTGTGCTGACGAAGCAGGCGGCAGCTGGGCCGCTGGCGGGCTATGGCGTGTGGTTGGTTGTGCTCGCGGTGCGCAATCCTGAGGAGCGGGCGCGCCACGTGCGGTCGGCGATGATGCTCGGCGCTGGGACGCTGCTCGGTCTTCTGCCGTTCATCGTGTACTTCGCCGTAAACGGCGCCTTGTACGACTTCTTCTACGCGACGGTCAAGTTCAACATCCTCTTCTCCGGCGGCAATCCGATCATACTCAAGCTGATACCAACGCTTATCTTGGACCCACCGTCGCTCCTCGGCGGTTTGCTGCTGTGGGCGCTCGCCGTGCTCGGCGGATTGCGCCTGTGGCGACGGCGGGACCGCGCGGCGGGGCTAATCCTGACCTTCGCCGTGT
>JBGQNJ010000212.1:0-3484 GCA_041501065.1 Dehalococcoidia bacterium | reverse complement strand
CTGTATCTAAGCGGCCAGATACTCCTCTCCGAGGGCGCCGGTCGGCGGCTGCTCCAGGAGTGCGGCCTGATCGATGATAGTCCGCCTGCGTGCTGATAGCGAGCGCGGCAGGCGGGCCTGCATGAGCTAGATGATCCAAGCAGTCCTCTTCGACCTCGGCGACACCCTATGGCATTTCCCCCAGATGCCACCAATCGAAGTCATCCGCGGCGAAACGGTCCATCGCATCTCCGACCTGCTGCGCACCTGGGGCGTCGAGCCCGCCGGCGAGCTCTTCTTCCTCGGCCGCGACATCCGCGCCGCCATCGAAAAGGCCACAGACGACTCCTATTGGGGCGATCTCACCAGCCCGGACTACCCGGCGCTGGCTAGACAGGTCGCCGCCGACAAGGGCCTCTCGATCACCGATTCCCAGGCGGAAGAGCTCTGGCGGACCTGGAATCTCGGCGGCGTCTTCCTGGGGCGGCAGCTCTACCCGGGCGTCGCCGAAACGCTGCGCTGGCTCAAAGACCGCGAATATCGCATCGGCTCCGTGACGAATCGCGGGCTCGGCGGCGAGCCCTTCCGCGAGGAGTTGCGCCACCACGGCGTTCTCGACATTTTCGAGGTGCTGTCGATTTCCTGCGAGGTCGGCTACCTGAAGCCGCACCCGCGCATCTTCGAGCACGCGCTCGAGGCCCTGGGCGTCGACCCTGCGGACACTGTGATGGTCGGCGATTCCCTTCGCGCCGACGTGGCCGGCGCCAGGGCGCTGGGCATGGCCGCCGTCTGGAAGCGAAACCATCTGCCGGCGCGGGGCGACCCGGAGCGCGACATGGCGACATCGGAGGACGGCGACGCCTCGCAGCCGCTGATGGCGCCGGACTTCGTCGTGGAGGACCTCTGGGAGCTGACGTCGCTGCCGCTTTTCGCGGGTGCGTAGACGACGGCTTGGCAGAAGCGCCGCCATCGGCGACAATGGCGATGTCCTGAGATCCGATCTGCCGAAGGAGCGGTGGAATGCCTGACCCGAAAGGACGCGGAAAGCCCTGGAGCGGGCGCTTCGCGAAGAAAACGAACCCTCTTGTCGATGTCTATGCCGGCTCCCTCGAAGTCGACGCCACTCTCTACAGCCACGACATCCGCGCCTCGATAGCGCACGCCCGCATGCTGGCGCGAAAGCGCATCATCCCCCGCGCCGACGCCGACGCCATCGTCCGAGGGCTGCGCGAGATAGAGCGCGAGATCGAACGCGGCGAGTTCCCCTTCGACGCGTCGCTGGAAGACATCCACACCAACATCGAGGCCCGTCTCGCCGACAAGATCGGCGACGCGGCGGGACGCCTGCACACGGCGCGCTCCCGCAACGACCAGGTCGCCACGGACCTCCGCCTCTACACGAAGGACGCCATCGAGCACCTGATGGGCTGCGTCTACGACCTGCAGACCGCCCTGCTGGATATGGCAGAGCGACACAGTAGCGTCGTGATGCCCGGCTACACGCACCTCCAGAGGGCGCAGCCGGTGCTCCTGGCGCACCACCTGCTCGCCTATTTCGAGATGCTGGAGCGCGACTTCAATCGCTTCGAGGCCTGCTACGTTCGCACGAACGTCCTGCCGTTGGGCAGCGGCGCCCTGGCCGGCGTCACCTATCCGATAGACCGGGCGTCTGTGGCGCGGGAGCTGGAGTTCGCCGCGATCAGCCGCAACAGCATCGACGCCGTCTCCGACCGCGACTTCGTCGCCGAGTTCCTCGCCTGCGCCGCCATCTGCGCCATGCACCTCTCGCGGCTGGCGGAGGAGATCGTCCTCTGGTCGACCGCCGAGTTCGGCTTCATCGAGATCGACGACGCCTTCGCGACCGGCTCCAGCATCATGCCGCAGAAGAAGAACCCCGACGTTGCGGAGCTGGCGCGAGGACGCACTGGGCGCATCTACGGCAACCTGATCGGGTTCCTGACGGTGCTCAAAGGGCTACCGCTGTCCTACAATCGCGACCTCCAAGAAGACAAGGCGCCGCTCTTCGAGACGTACGAGAGCCTGCTGATGACGCTGCTCGTCATGGCGGAGATGCTGCCCTCGATTCGCGTCAACGAGGAGCGCATGCGCGCCGCCGCTACCGCCGGCTACACCCTGGCGACGGACCTGGCGGACTACCTGGTGCGAAAGGGCGTGCCCTTCCGCGAGGCCCACCAGGCGGTCGGGAAGCTGGTGCGCTACGCTTCGGAGCGGGGCAAGGAGCTCTCGGAGCTGACGCTAAAGGAGTACCAGCGCCACTCGCCGCTGTTCGAAGAGGACGTGCTCGGCCTCGACGTCGAAGCGTCGCTGCGGGCGCGCGACGTCCCGGGCGGCACGGCGCCGAAGAGGGTCGCGGAAGCGCTCAAGGAGGCGCGGCGGCGGCTCGCCAGGGAAGAGGGAGAACAGGGTGAGTAGCATCGTCAAAATCGCGCCCTCGATCCTCTCCGCCGACTACCTCCGGCTCGGCGAGCAGGTCCGCGAAGCGGAAGCGGCCGGCGCCGACTACATCCACGTCGACGTGATGGACGGCCACTTCGTCCCTAACATCACCATCGGACCGGTCGTGGTGGAGGCCGTCCGCCGCGAGACGGACCTGCCTCTCGACGTCCACCTGATGATCGAGGAGCCGGAGCGCCACGTCGAAGCGTTCGCCAAAGCGGGTGCGTCCATCCTATCCGTGCATCCGGAGGCGACGCAGCAGCTTCACCGCACGATTGAGATGATCTGCCGCCTCGGCGTCCGGCCGGGCGTCGCCCTGAACCCGGGAACGTCGGTGTCGCTGGTCGAAGACGTGCTCGCGGACGTCGACCTCGTGCTGGTGATGAGCGTCGACCCGGGTTTCGGCGGCCAGGAGTTCATCGAGGGAGTGCTGCCGAAAGTGCACCGCCTGCGTCGCCTGCTCGATGAGGCAGGCCTGTCGGCGGAGATCGAGATCGACGGTGGCATAACGGCAGAGACGGCGCCGCGCTGCGTCGAAGCGGGCGTGCGCGTGCTCGTTGCGGGCACGGCGATTTTCAATGAGAAGTGGAGCGTCGCTGAAGGCATCGCGAGGTTGCGGGAGAGCGCCGCGCGCGCCCTGGAAGCAACAGGATGAGAGGTCGAAGGGGCTGTCAGGCTTTGGCTTTCGATTGCGTGCGCAGACAGCGGGTACAGACGTTCAGCCTGATCGCCCGCCCGTCGAGGTAGACCCTCTGCTTGTGGACGTTCGGTCGGAACACCCTGCTCGTGACGGGCGCCTTTCGCCCCCACCTACCGGCGTGCCGGTGGCGGATGTTGCGCCCGAAAACAGTCGTCTTGCCACAGATATCGCACTTGCCAGACATGGGGGTCCTTTACGGGGTGAGCCGGTTCTTGCTAGAATTCGAATGCAATCCTAACACGCCACGACGGCCGGAGGCAAGTTCCCGTTGACCAGCGCTGAGTCGGACAGGCATGCCATGGCCACGAGAGTGCGAAGGCGCGGTCGCCAAACAACCACCTACTCCGG
>JBGQNJ010000211.1:0-3493 GCA_041501065.1 Dehalococcoidia bacterium | reverse complement strand
GCCGTTCGGCCCCAGCTTCAGGATGCGCTTATTCCCCGTATCGGCGACGAGGACGCTGCCGTCCGGCAACGCGACGACGTCGCGCGGGCCATAAGGGCCTCCCGATTCCTGAGTCGCCCACAGCAGGTTGAGGTCAGCATCGTACTTAGCGATACGACCGGTGGCCCCGTAGTGCCAGGTGTCTGAGACGTAGATGCTGCCGTCGGTGTCGACAGCGACCGACCACGGCTCTACGAAAGCGTCGCCACCGGTAGGCTGGAGCGTGCGCAGCGCCTTACCGGAGCCGTCGAACACCTGGATGCGGTTGTTCTTGCTATCCGACACGTAGATGTTGCCTGAGGCGTCGATGCTCACGTCCGTCGGCGATTTGAGCTCGCCCTGGCCGATGACCGCCAGGCTCCCCGGCGCGACCGTGACGGTCGGGATCGACGGCGGCGGCGTGAGCGCGGTCCCACCGGCGGTTGCGAGCTCCTTCGGGATGTACACCAACGCGTCGTCCGGCGGCGGCTGCCAGGGGACGCCGCGCCAGACGAAGTAGTTGCGCCAGACGTTCCAGACGCTCTTATCGAAGAGGCTCTTCACGAAGCCGCCAGCGGTGATGCCCTCGTAGTACTGCGGGCCGTCGCCGAACCACCACAGGTGTCTTATCGAGACGGGCGCGTCGTACTGGTCGAGGTACGGCTCCATCCAGGACTGGTGCTCGTTCTTGAGCATGACCAGGCTTCCAGCGATGGGTGGCGCCATGCTGGCGCTGGCCCACTGCGGCTTATAGTCGCGCACGTACCAGGACATCGGCCAGGCGATATCGTTGTCCACCACGATGGGGTAGTCCTTGCCAAGGCCGCTCTGGTTGGCGAGGCTGACCAACTGGTCGCGCGTCCAAGGGATACCCGGCGACGCGTCGGCGTAGGACAGTATTTCGCGTGGCCACGTGCCGAGGTCGAAGTTGGTGCGGATGGCGTCGCGGACGGTGAACATGAAGAGGAAGGGAATGACGAGCGCCGCCGCTGTCTGGGCGCCGAGGAGCCCGCCGTGAAGGGTGATGGCCCGCACAACCAGGCCGGCGGCGGCAATGCCCAGGACGAGGGCGAGCACCGCCCCCGTCGATGAGAACGCGCTCGCCCAAAGAATGATTATCGATAGGGCACCGGCTGCGACTGCCAGGAGCACAAGGGTCTCCGGGCTGCGCCAGCGAAGGGGCAGTGAGGCGCGGAATCGTTTGAAAAGGCCGTCGAGCAACTTGGCGGCGAGAATTATCATTGGCAGGGTCATGTAGATGGCGTGCTGCGGCATCTTCTCGCCGGTGGTCGCGAATTCGATGGCCGATCCAACGGCCCAGAAGATGAGGAACGTAGTGAAGAGGTCCTGCCGGAGGGCAAAGAGCACCACCCCGAGGACCGCGAGGATAACTATCATCCCTGCCAGCGATGCGCCCAGTGTGAAGAAGACAAACACCAGGGCGCAGACGGCGAGCACAGCGGAGAGCGACAGGAGGAACTGTCGTCGCAAGAGGAACCACAACCCGCCCGCCAGGGCGACGACCAGGGGCAGGAACTCATACATCGACAGTATCATGAAGGGGTAGTAGACGGGCTGGGCGCCGCGTGCGACGCCCTGCTGCTGGAGCCAGTAGTCCAAGGAACCCCAGATTCCGGACCAGAATCCGCCGGGGTTGCTGAAAAAGGTCGTGAAAAGAAGGACGAAGATGGCGTAGAAGATGCCGGCGGCGATGAGCCAGGTTCGCGGTCGCCAGAGCAGGCCGATGTAGGCAGACACGGCGAGGAACATGAACACCGTCATCTTCATCAGCGTGTCCTCGCTGCCCGCGATGTCCTTGTAGTAGCCCTTGTCGCCAATGAAGGGCAGCAACTGCACTCCGGCGGCGAACTGCACACCCGCAAGCGTCCCCACGATTATGAGGAGATCGCCGGAGAGGGGAAGATCGTGAAGACCCCAGCGAGCGCGCCACTTGCCTGTAAAAGGCCAGGAGGCAGCGATCAGCCAGGCCACCGGCACGAGGCAAATGAAGGTGAGGGCCCACTGCCATAGTGGAAGCTGCCGCTGTGGCACCGGGGGCGGCGCCTCCTTTTTCCTGGCGCGGCGCGATGATTTCGCGTCCGGAGCCCTCTGGGATTCGTCGGCTCTGACCTCCATGCGCTCCCGCACGCGATTCAGGATTTCCCAGGCGAAGAGCAGATCGAGGTAGATGAGGAACAACGTCGAGGTCAGGAAGGTGGCTTCCATGGTGGTGAAGCCAATGGCAAGCAGGCCAGCAATCAGATAGAGGTACAGGTTGCGTCGCTCGGCGATGTACCGCCAGATGCAGATGACGACGGCCAGTGTATAGAAGGCGACGATAATGTCATCACGGATGAAGCGGCTGAAAAAGAGCAGGAGGGGCGAGAAGGCCAGGAAAAGAGCGGCGAAGAGCGCGCCCACCCGGCCGATGTGACCTCGGAAGAAGTACGGCAGGGCGACAAGCGCCGTCCCGAAGATCGCGGGAAGAATGCGCACCGTGTAGTCGCTGGGACCCCAGTGCGCAAAGCTGCTGAGGAAAGGAGCAGAACTCAGAAAGGAGAGCCCCTTCCAGATTAAGGCAACGGCATGAAACTTGAACGGCCCGTGCATCATCGGGTCATGGGTGTAGCCGCCGCCGTTGTAGAGGTACCAGCTAAACTGGGCGTGCTCACTCTCGTCGTGGCCGATGGCACGGGAGCCGAGGTCCCAGAATCGCAGGCCGGCGGCAGCCAGGATGATGAGCGCGTAGACGCTCAGCTCCCAATACCGGGGCCAGTTCGTCTTCAGCCAGGCGGCAACCCCCGCGTACGATATCTGCACGCTTACGGCGGGTTTCTTCGGCTCGTCAGAGACTGCCATGAGTCCGGTCAAGCTCCTCGACGATTAGTATACGGGGAAATGATAGGCCCGCTCCACCCTGTCACGTCACTTGCCTACCTTGTAGATTGCCGTGTCGCCCTGCGACCCGGCCGGCGGGAAGACCTTGGGGTACATACTGTCGAACTTTTCGAGGGCTGCTTGGGAGTAGGTCTGCCGCTCCAGCGATCCAACGAGGATGTATCTGATCCCATATTTGGCGACGATCCGCTGCACGTCGGCGGCGTTCTCCGTCTTGTAGAGGGTGTCCACGTCCTCCAGCCGTCCGGCGGTGAGGGTATCGCCGCCGCGCCACTGCACCTCGTGGCCGGGCCAGGCATAGACTGTCGAAAGCCCTGTCCAGGAGGATATGCGGCCGGTGGAGCCCCACTCGTAGCCGATGGACTGGCTCCCGACCGTCTCGACGATTACGTCGGTGGGCCGTGCATTCTGCGACAGCCATTCCGCGGCCTTGAAGTCGCCCTGCTGCTTCGTCCAGGCGAGGCCGTCGAGGCTGCGCGGCAGGCCGAAGTCCTCCGTGCGGGCGAACGTCGCCCCGACGGGATAAGCCAGGCCTGCCGCCAGTATGACGATCGCGGCGCCTCCCCAGGCATATCTC
>JBGQNJ010000210.1:0-3497 GCA_041501065.1 Dehalococcoidia bacterium | reverse complement strand
GGGGCAAAGCTCGACGCGCCCCTGGCAATCATCGAGAAGAGGCGCACCGGCAACATCCAGCACGCCGAGGCGCTCCAGATCATCGGCGACGTGGAAGGACGCAATGCCCTGATAGTCGACGACGAAATCGATCGCGGCTCGACCCTTACGGCGGCGGTGGCCCTTCTCCTGGAGAACGGCGTCACCGGCGTCATGGCGGCCGCGGTGCACGGCTGTTTCTCCGGACCCGCCATCGAGCGACTCCGCGACAGCCCGCTGCAGCAGATCGTCATCACCGACACCCTGCCGCAGCCGCCGGAGAAGCAGCTCGACAAGATACACTCCCTGACGGTCGCGCCCTTGCTGGGCGAGGCCATCCGGTGCATTCACACCGGGCAGTCAGTCGGCGCTCTGTTCCAGACGGAGGGCTGACAGAACGAAGAGACCCTAGATGCTAAAGAAGATATTCGGCGACAGCAACGAGAGCGCGGTCAAGAAGGTGCGCCCCATCGTCGTCCGGGTCAACGACCTCGAACCCACCATCGAAGCCCTGAGCGACGCCGAGCTGCGCGCCAAGACCGACGAGTTCCGCCAACGTCTCGCCGACGGCGAGGCCATGGACGACATCCTGCCGGAGGCGTTCGCCGTCGTGCGCGAGGCCTCGCGGCGTCACGTCGGCATGCGCCACTTCGATGTCCAGCTCATCGGTGGCGTCGTTCTCCATCAGGGCAAGATCGCGGAGATGAAGACCGGCGAAGGCAAGACCCTCGTCGCAACGCTGCCCTTGTACCTCAACGCCCTCGAAGGTCACGGCGCCCATCTCGTCACCGTCAACGACTACCTGGCGAAGCGCGACACGCAGTGGATGGGCCCCATCTACGATTCCCTCGGCCTGAGCGTCGGCTGCCTCCAGCACGAGTCGGCCTTTCTCTACTCGACGGAGAAGGTCAGCGATGCGCCCAACATGGAGCACATAACGCCGATCCCACGTCGCCAGGCCTACCAGTCCGACATCACCTATGGCACCAATAACGAGTTCGGCTTCGACTACCTGCGCGATAACATGGCCGCCGACCTCGACTTCACGGTGCAGCGCGAGCTCCATTACGCCATCGTCGACGAAGTCGACAACATCCTCGTCGACGAGGCGCGGACGCCCCTCATCATCAGCGGCCCATCACAGGAGAACACGCAGACCTACTTCACCTTCGCCCGGCTTGTGCCCAGACTGCAGGAAGACGTCGACTTCACGGTCGAGTTGAAGCACAAGGCCGTCAATCTAACTGAGGAGGGCGTCGCCAAGCTGGAGCAGTGGCTCGGCGTCAAGAACATCTACGACCCGCAGAACTACCGTCTCACGCGCTATATGGAAGCAGCGCTCAAGGCGGAAATCATGTACAGGCGCGACCGCGACTACGTGGTCAAGGACGGCGAGGTCGTCATCGTCGACGACTTCACCGGGCGGCTCATGTTCGGCCGCCGCTGGTCCGACGGGCTCCACCAGGCGGTCGAAGCCAAAGAGGGCGTCAAGATCCAGCAGGAGTCCATAACCTACGCGACGATCACCCTCCAGAACTACTTCCGTCTCTACGGCAAGCTCGCCGGCATGACCGGTACCGCCTGGACGGAGCGCGACGAGTTCTTCAAGATCTACCGCCTCGACGTCATCGTCATTCCCACGCATCAGGAGCTGATCCGCCGCGAGTACTCGGACTTCGTCTTCCGCAACGAGGAGTCGAAGTTCCGCGCTGTCGCAAGGGAGATCGAGGAACGGAACAAGGAGGGTCAGCCCCTCCTCGTCGGCACCGTCTCCATCGAGAAGTCGGAGTACCTCTCCGAAATGTTGAAGCGACGCGGCGTCCCTCACCAGGTCTTGAACGCCAAATACCACGAGAAGGAAGCGGGCATCATCGCTCAGGCCGGCCGCTTCGGCAGCGTCACCATCGCCACCAACATGGCCGGCCGTGGCACCGACATTATCCTCGGCGGCAAGACCGAGGGACGCGACGCCGCGGAGTGGCAGGAAGAGCACGAGAAAGTCGTCGAAGCCGGCGGCCTCCACATCATCGGCACGGAGCGCCACGAGGCCCGTCGCATCGACAACCAGCTCCGCGGCCGAGCCGGGCGCCAGGGCGACCCCGGCAGCTCGCGCTTCTACTCCTCCTTCGAGGACGATATCATGAAGCGCTTCGCCCCGGAGTGGCTGCCCAAGGTGATGGGCGGCCTGGGCATGGATGAGGACACGCCCATCGAAAGCGGCATGGTCAGCAAGGCGATCGAGACCGCGCAGACAAAGGTCGAAGGGTACAACTTCGACATCCGCAAGCACGTGGTCGAGTACGACGACGTCATGAACATGCACCGCGACGTTATCTACTCCGAACGCCACAAGATACTCGAGGGCGCCGACCTGCGTTCCAACATCCTCGACATGGTGCGGGAGGAGATCTGCGGCCTCGCCGACACGTTCCTCCCCGGCCGCCGCGAAGAGGACTGGGCCATCGAGGAGCTGCTCAAGGAAGCCGCCACTGTCTTCGAGCTGCCGCCGTCGCTTACCGCGAAAAAGCTGGAAGGACTCTCTCGCGAAGGAATCCTGGAGGCCCTCCTTACCGCGTCGGAAGAGGAGTACGAGCGCAGAGAGGCCGACATGGGCGAAGAGTCGATGCGTGTGCTCGAGCGACTGGTCATGCTGCGCGTCATCGACTACCTGTGGGTCGAACACCTTACGGCCATGGACGAGATGCGCCAGGGTATCGGCCTCACTGCTTATGGCCAGCAGGACCCGCTCGTCGTCTACAAGCGCGAAGCGCACGACATGTGGGACCAGTTGCTCACCAACATTCGACGCCAGATCACGCATTCCATCTACCACGTGCAACTGGCCACGGCTCCCCCGCCTCCACCAGAGCCCGTCGGTGCGCGTGCCGGCAGAGGCGCTTCTCCAAACGGCGCTCCGCCCGAAGAAGGCGCTCCCGCTCCCGCTCGCGCGGAAGCGGCGCCCGTCCGGCGCGCGGGCATGGCGGCGGCCCGCCGGCCCGTCGGCGCTCAGAAAACCGGGCGCAACGACCCCTGTCCCTGCGGCAGCGGCAAGAAGTACAAGAAGTGTTGCGGCAGGACGATCTAGCCATGGCGGAGGAGAGAGCAACCTCGGATATGGAAGAGGAAGCCCCGACCTGCCGGGAGGCGCTCACTCACCTGCAGCAAACGGTGGCAGGCGGCTCCCACTGGTTTCCTGCTCTCCTCGAAGCGGTCGCGATGTGGCAGCTTCCCGAAGAGACGGTCGGCGAGAGACGCTACTGCTACCTCGTCGGCGGCGAGGCCTTCGACTGGCTCCTGCTGGCGGAGCGCCTCATCGAATCGCTGGACGGCACGGTGCCGGAAGAGGAACGCGAGGCGCTGCTCTTCGGCGGCCAGACGCCGTTCGAGCTCGACGCTGAAGAGTTCAAGGCCGCCATTGGCGCCGCCAAGCACACCGCGCACCTGAACTACCTGTACGGCGTGACCGTCGAAGAGGCGCT
>JBGQNJ010000209.1:0-3519 GCA_041501065.1 Dehalococcoidia bacterium | reverse complement strand
TAGCGTTACGCGACACACCCCGACCATCATTGCCGGTCTTCCCTCTCCGAAGCGTCGTCTTCCGGAAGCGGCGGCAGGTCTTCGGGCCGCTCCAGGCCGAAGTGCTCCAGGAAGCGGACCGTGGTGCCGAAGAGCACGGCCCGGCCCGGCGTATGGGCCCGTCCCACCTCTTCGATTAGGTCACGCGCGAGAAGCGTCGCGACAGCGCCGTCCGAGTTGACGCCGCGGACCGCTTCGATGCCGGCGCGCGTTATCGGTTGCCTGTAGGCGATGATTGCCAGCGTCTCCAGTCCCGCGGTGGAGAGCCGCTGGTGGTGGTCCATGTTCAGGAAGTTCTCGACGTAGCGCGCGGACTCGGGCGCCGTCGCCATCTGCACGAGATCGCCGCTCCTCTGAATGCGGAGGCCCCTCTGGCGGCAGTCCTCGGCTAGAGAGTCGAGCGCCTCCTCGACCTCTTCCTCCTTCAGGTGAAGGCTGCGCGCCAGCACCGTCAGCTCAACCGGCTCCTGCGCGACGAAGAGAAGGCTTTCGAGCGTCGCTTTGACTTTGTCAGGCGCGGGGCGGCGTATCCTGGGCATGGTTTACTGCTGGTCCTCGTTCTCTTTCGATTCCGACGGCACCTCTTCCGCGGGTGGCTGCGGCTCCTCGGGCGGCGTTGTCATCTCGCCGGCGCCCGGCACGACACGTACCTTGCGCGCACGTTTGCCTTCCTCGGCCTCGACAGCGCGAGGAGGACGGGCAGGCGGCTCGATGCTAGTTGAGCGGGCCGAGTAGTAGAGACGCAGGCGCGGCGGTCCGGCCATAGCAACGCTCATCTGCTGTGTGACGGCATCTTGCACCACGCGCGCCACCTCGCTCGCAATCGCCGATAGATCGCTTTCGGGGTCGACCATGACCTGGAGATTCACCTCCACCGCCTTCTTCTTGCCCACGACCTTCGCGCGAACCGTCTCCACCTCCGGCAGGCTTGTTACTATCTGCTCCAGCCGCCGCGCAACGGCCACCGTCGAGAGCACCGCCGTGCCCGTTTCCACGTCTCGCACGACGACGGTCTTCTCGGTCCGCGGCGCCAGCTCGAGCACGAGGAGAGACAGACCCACCAGGATGACGAACGAGCCGCCGAGGGTGATGATCACTTTCGGCACCGTCGTGTCGTGGTCGTTCAAGTACGCGACAAAGCTGCCCAGCTTGTGGATGGTCTCGCCGCTATACGCCCACGCCAGGACGATAACCATCGCCGCGAAGAGGATGAGCACGACGACGCCAAGAACGACGACCAGGCGGTTGACCACGTTCATCCGGCCCTCCTAACTCATCTGTATCGAAGGCTGAAGCTCGCCTCGAAAGCCGCTGCCCTGTTGCCGGTCGAGTCGCACGCCGACGATGCGGTTCTCGAGCGATTCCTCGCCGGGCGCGACGACGCGGATATAGTTGCCCGTCAGGCCCTCCCACGTATTGTCGCGCACCTTCTGCTCGAAGAGAACATCCGCCACGCTGCCCTCAAAGCGCGCCAGAAACTGCCCGCGGATCTCCTCGCCGACAACGAGCATTTCCTGCACCCGCGCCCCCTTCATCGCTGCGCTCACCTGGTCCGGCATCTTCGCAGCAAGCGTTCCCGGTCGCGCGGAGAACGGGAATACGTGCAGCGCGGCGAATCCGGCCTCGCGACAGAACCGTTGCGTCGCCGCGAAGTCCTGGTCGGTCTCATCTGGAAAGCCTACGAGAATGTCGGAGGTGATCGCGACATCCGGGAGACGGCCCTTTATCGCGTCGACGGCCTCCGCGAACTCGCGCGCCGTGTACCGACGCCGCATGCGCGCCAGGACAGCGTCGCTGCCGCTTTGCAGGGCGATGTGGAAGTGGCGGCAGAGGCGTCGGTCGCGCCAGAGTTCGAGCAACGCGGGGGTAACGTCCTGCGGTTGCACCGACGACAGCCGTAGCCGCTGGATCGACGTCTCCCTCAGCACGCGATCGAGGAGGGCGACGAGACTGCCGCTTTCGTCGCGGTCACGCCCATAGGCGCCGAGCTGCGTGCCCGTCAGCACGACCTCCTTGACACCGCCAGCCTCAGCGCATTCGACATCCCGAAGGATGCCGGCGGCCGGCACGCTTCGCTCGCGTCCGCGCGTCTGTGGGACGACACAGAAGGCGCATACGTCGTTGCAGCCCTCCTGTATCTTCACGAACGACCGCGTGCGCAGGCGGCCGGACTGGACCGGCGCGTCGCATGATCCGACGCCTTTCAGCAGATTAGTTGCCGCTTGTTGCTTCTCGTCGTTGCCCAGCACAACGTCCGCGCCAAGCGCGGAGAGGGCTGCCGGCTCGACGGTCTCGGCATAACAACCTGTGACGATGATGCGCGCTCGCGGCGACAGCCGCCGGGCAAGACGCACCAGGTGTCGCGCCTTACGGTCGGCGATGTGGGTGACGGCGCAGGTGTTTATGATGACGGCATCCGCCTGACCCGCGCGGTCCGTCACGGTGCATCCGGACGCGGCAAGCTCCAGCGCCATCGCTTCCGATTCTGCCTGATTCAGCTTGCAGCCGATGGTGAGGATGGCGACGCTCAGCGCCGGAGACGGCAGGCGGCGAGCCGCGCCTTCGCGGGCGATTGCTTCTGTGGTCACGCCCTGATCATACCCGATGGCGAAGGTGTGTCAACGCGAATCGAGCCGTAGGGCGCCGGACCCGTTGGATGGCGTCAGCAGCCGCAGCGTGTGAAGCCGCAGATGGGGCAGCGGATGCAGCCTTCGCCGTGCACCAGCGGCCCACCGCACTCGGGGCAGCGGGAATAGCGACGGTACGCCTTCTTCTTCATCGTCCTGATCCTCCTGCAATAGTACAGGTGTTCTACTCCGCCACAATAGCAGCATATATGTTCTGTTGTCAAGCCCCCTCGCGATGTTGCCGCCGGCTTCGGTCGGGCATATCATCAGCGACGACGACGGAGGTCATCGTGCGAGTCCTCATCTGCCCGCAAGAGTTCAAGGGAAGCCTCACCGCCCGCCAGGCCGCCGACGCTATCGCCACCGGCCTGCGATGCGCCCTTCCCGACGCCGAACTCGACATCGCGCCTATGGCCGACGGCGGCCCGGGAACCGTGGACGCGATTCTGTCATCGACGCGGGGACATCTGGAGACTGCAACGGTAAAGGATCCCCTCGCACGGCCCGTCGAGGCGGCCTGGGGCGTGCTCGACGACGGCCCGACCGCCGTCATCGAAATGGCGGCCGCCTCCGGCCTAGTCCTGCTCAAGCCCGAGGAGCGTGACCCGCGTCGCACCACCACCTACGGGACGGGGCAGCTCATACGCGCGGCGCTCGACGCCGGCTGCCGCCGCCTCATCGTCGGCGTCGGTGGGAGCGCGACGAACGACGGCGGCGCGGGCATGGCGCAGGCGCTCGGCGCCCGCCTGCTCAACGTTGAAGGCCGCGACCTGCCGTCCGGAGGAGCCACGCTTGCTGGACTGGCCCGGATAGATGTCTCCGGCCTCGACGCCCGCCTGAAGCAGTGCGAGGT
>JBGQNJ010000208.1:0-3527 GCA_041501065.1 Dehalococcoidia bacterium | reverse complement strand
TCGCTTCCAGACGGCGGTCATGCCCAGCGACCTGGCGCCGGCCACGTCGGCGCGAAGGGAATCGCCGACCATCACAGTGCCCGCAGGGTCGACGGCCAGGGCCTCGAGCGCGTGCTCGAAGATGCGCGGGTGCGGCTTAAGGTAGCCGACCTCGCAGGAAATCGACAGCACCTCGAAAATGTCGAGAACACCGTGGTGGCGCAACTCCTCGCGGAAGGGTTCGCCGCCGAGCCCGCGATTCGTCACGGAGCCGATGCGATAGCCACGCTCCTTCAGCCAGCGCAGCGTCTCGGCGACGCCCGGGTAGAGCTGCCGCCCGAGAAAGACGCCGCCCAGATTCCAGGTGCGCCAGAGCTCTTCCGCCTGGGTGTCCGTGATGGAGAGGCCCTTGTCTGCGGCGACCTGTTTCGCCAGCGCCGGATAGTCCGGGCTGGTGAGATCACCCCAATAGGAGTCGTCTGTGGCCTTTTCGATGGCGGCGCGGATGTCGCGGCCGAGGAAGAAGAACTCGCCGGCGGGCTCGATGCCCCAGGCACGCAGCAGGTCGGAGATGCGGTGGACGGTCTCGCCGCGGATGACTTCGATGGGCGGCATCTGAGGGAAATGCCACAGGGTATCGCCCAGGTCGAATAGGACTGCTTGGATCATATGTTTCGCGGTCCCGCTACCGCGATGCGGCCGCGAACCGGCCGTGCCTATAGCGAGCAGGCCGGCTGCCTAGATGAGCCCGCACTCCTGGAGGAGCCGTCGTTCGGCGCCTTCGGAGAGGAATATCTGGCCGCTCAGGTAGAGGACCGACGGTACGCGTCCTTCCTGCTCGATGCACTGCTCGATGAGCTTCCGTCCCGCAACGGCGAGAATGATCTCCCTCTCCTCATCGGAGAGGGTCTTCCTGCCCATCTCGCCCGCCAGAATATGCTCAATCTGGCTTGTGGTCAGCACCTCGACCTGGCGAGACGTCTCGCCGGGGCGGACAATCTCGAATTTCCCGGCATGGCAGTCGAGGTCCTTCTCCGCGCAACCCTGGAAACTGACCGTCCAACCGGACATTTCCCACGTCATCTCTCTCACCTCGCGCGCCGGCACGCCTCTTCTTTATCGTATCACATCGCCGTGCCGGCACACGCACGGCCAGGCGCCTCTACTCCTCCGGGCTGGCGATGCGCAGCGGCTCGCCGGGCTCCGCCAGTAGCTGCGCCCTGGCCTGGACGCGCACCGGCAGCCCCCATATCTTGATGAAGCCGACCGCGGCGCTCTGGTCGTACACGTCGCCCTTGTCGTAGGTGGCGAGCGAAACGTCGTAGAGGCTCTTCGGCGAGCGCCGCCCGACAGGCACGGCGCGGCCCTTGTGCAGGCGCATGCGCACCGCTCCGGTGACGTGACGCTGCGTGCTCTGGACGAAGGCGGCGAGGTCCTGGTGATAGGCGGTGAACCAGAGACCGTTATAGATGAGGTCGGCGTATTCCTGGGCGATGCGCGCCTTCATGCGAATCTGCGGCTTCGAAAGCGTCATGTGCTCCAGCGCCTCGTGGGCGGCCAGGAGGACGGTGGCGGCGGGCGCCTCGTAGATCTCACGCGACTTGATGCCGACGAGGCGGTCTTCGACCAGGTCGACGCGGCCGACGCCGTGCTCGCCGGCGAGGAAGTTGAGTCGCTTGACGAGGGTCACGCCGTCGAGCTCCTCGCCGTCCAGCGAGACCGGAATGCCATGCGCGAAGCCTATTTCGACGTAGGACGGCTCGTCCGGCGCGTCCTTCACCGAGCGCGTCAGCTCGTAGATGTCCTCCGGCGGCTCCTGCCAGGGGTCCTCCAGGACGCCGCACTCGATGCTGCGACCCCACAGGTTCTCGTCGGTCGAGTAGGGGCTTTCCTTCGTCACCGGGACGGGGATGTTGTGCTGCGCGGCGTAGGCGATCTCGTCTTCGCGCGTCTTCATGTCCCACTCTCGGACGGGCGCGACGATCTCGAGGTCGGGCGCGAGGGCCTGGACGCTTACATCGAAGCGCACCTGGTCGTTGCCCTTGCCTGTGGAGCCGTGCGCCACCGCCGCGGCGTCCTCCTCGCGCGCTACATCGACCATCAGCTTGGAGATGAGCGGGCGTCCCAGCGCCGTCGCCAGTGGGTAGTGTCCCTGGTAGACAGCGCCCGCCGCGAGTGCCGGGAACGCGAAGTAGCGGATGAAGTCGGCCTTGCCGTCGCGGAAGATGGCCTTGGCGGCGCCGGCGGCGATGGCGCGCTCGCGGATGACGTCGAACTCCTTCTCCGTGCCCATGTCGATATGCAGGGCGATGACGTCGTAGCCGCGTTCCTCCTTCAGCCAGCGGATCGCGACGCAGGTGTCGAGGCCGCCGGAATATGCAAGCACAATCTTCTTAGCCATCTCATCCTCCAATCGTAGCCGAGGCTTTCCAGCCTCGGCGTCATGATACCCACGGGAGGACTGAAGTCCTCCCCTACATTCGCATCGATTACATGTCCTCGGAGGCGCCATCCTCTTTGCTCACCCAGTCGCGCTCGAAGGCCGGCTCCGACGTCTTCGCGAGCTCGTACCCCGTCGCAAGGACACGCTCCAGAATTGCCAAGCCCTGCTCCAGCTCGGCGTCGCTTATCGTCAGCGGCGGCGACAGGCGCAGGACGTTCGGCCGCACGTTGTTCACGATGAGGCCGCCTTCGAGACAGGCCAGCGTCACTTCCTCCGCCATATCCCGCCGGAACTCGACGCCCCAGAGCATGCCCTTGCCACGCACGGCCGTGATGAAATCGAAGCGGTCCTCCAGCTCAAACAGCTTGCGCCCGAGAAGCTCGCCCGCGCGCGCAGCCTTCCCCGATATGTCTTTCTCCAGCACGTACTTGACGACGGCACGAGCGACGTTGGTCGCCAGCGGGTTGCCGCCGAAGGTCGTGCCGTGGTCGCCGGGGACGAAGACGGCGCAGTGCTCTTTCGCCAGGACCGCGCCTATCGGAAAGCCGCCGCCGAGGCCCTTCGCCAGCGTGATGATGTCCGGCTCGATGCCGAAGTGCTGGTAGCCGAAGAGCGCGCCCGTGCGGCCGATGCCGGTCTGGACCTCGTCGAGGATGAGCAGCAGGTTCTGCTCGTCGCACCAGGCGCGGACCCGCGGGAAGTAGTCGTCGTCGGGGATGACGATGCCGCCTTCGCCCTGGATGGGCTCCAGCAGCACGGCGCACGTCTTCTCGGAGGTCGCCCGCTCGATGGCCGCGGCGTCGTTGTAGGGTACATGGAGGAAACCTTCGGGCAGCGGCGTGAAGGGCGCCTTGTAGCGCTCCGTGCCTCCGGCGGTGACCGTGGCCAGCGTGCGGCCGTGGAAGGAGTCCTCGGCGCAGATGACCTCGTAGGCGCCGCCGCGCCCGGACGGGCACCCGTCTGGGCGCTGCTCCTTCGCCCACTTGCGCGCCAGCTTGATGGCGGCTTCGTTGGCCTCGGCGCCGCTGTTGCAGAAGAAGGCGCGGTCGAAGCAGGAGTTGTCGATGAGGAGCTGCGCGAGCTCGAGCTGCGGCGTCGTGTAGAC
>JBGQNJ010000207.1:0-3553 GCA_041501065.1 Dehalococcoidia bacterium | reverse complement strand
GGCCTTGGCCTTGCCGCTGACGATGTCGTCGAGGCCGGGGACGATGCGCACCGGCACGTGGATGGACTCGCAGATGGCGAGCAGCTCGTGGATGCTGGCGCCGCTGGCGGACGGGATGGCGAGGGCGACGACGTCGACATCGTGCTTCTCGACGAGCGAGGGGATGTCGTAGCGGTTGCCGAGCACGGGCACGCTGTGGATGCGGGTGTGCAGCTTGCGCTCGTCGTCGTCGACGAAGCCGGCTGGGCGGTACTGCCATTGACGGTTGAGGAGAAGCTCATTCGCCAGGAGCTGGCCGGTGCTCCCGGCGCCGACGATGAGGACCTGCTGCGCGCGCTTTCCGCCCCAACCGCGCAACGGGGCGCTGTTGCCGGACAAGAGGCGCGGCGTGAGCTTGACGAGGCCCATGCCGAGGAGGATGACGGCGCCGCTTATGAGGTTGACACTGAGCGGGATCGGACGGTGTCGCAGCATGGCGTTGACGCCGAAGACGGCCAGGGTGACCAGGGTGACGGAGAGACCGAGATAAAAGGCGTCCATGATGCTGCCGTACTGCCAGGCCGTGCGGTAGACGCCGAACACCATGTTCGCCAGGAGGTAGGCCACGGCGATGACGGGCACGGCCCAGAGCAGCCAGTGCCAGGACTCGCGGGGGACGTGGGCATCGAAGCGGAGGAGGAGGCCGGCGGCGTAGCTGACCATGACGATGAGGAAGTCCACGGCCAGGGCCGGCAGGGCGCGCACAAACAGCCTGAGCTGGTTCGAAGGAAGCATTTTCATCTAGCCGCCCCCTCCTCAGTCCGCGAGGGGCCTTTTTGCGGGCTAGGCGTCAACGGGCTCCTTCCTTGCGCATGACTACCGCCAGGGTCCGGGCGAGAATCGACAGGTCCCGGCGGAAGGGGTGACGGTCTACGTAGCTCAAATCGTACGCCATCATTTGAGAGTAGGTCAAATCTGAGCGCCCGTTCACCTGGGCCAGGCCGGTGATTCCCGGCTTCACGTCGTGGCGGCGGTGGAACTCGGGACGGTACTGCTCGACGAGGTACGGCTCGTCCGGCCGCGGCCCCACGAGTCGCATGTCGCCGCGGGCGACGTTGAAAAGCTGTGGCAGCTCGTCCAGGCTGCTCGTGCGTAGAATGCGGCCCAGGCGCGTCACTCGCTTGTCGGGCCAGATGGAGTGGAAGACGAACGTCGAGAAGTCATTGACTCGCTGCGGCGGGTGCCATTCCTTGTGGGCGTTTGCTGTCATTGTTCGGAATTTGTACGTTGTGAAGGGCTTCTCCTTGAGACCGATGCGCTTCTGCGTGAAGAAAACGGGCCCCGGTGAATCGAGCTTCACCAGGATGCCGATGAGCGCTATGAGCGGGCTCAGCACGGCGACGCCGAGCGTCGCCGCGATGCGGTCGAAGAGTTCCGCCCTGCTTGGCGAGCCGCTAACGTCTGCGGTTGACAATGATGTCCTCCACTGCGTCGCTCACGCGGGCGACGTCGTCGTCGGTCATGCGGGGGAAAAGCGGAAGCGAGAGCAGCCCCGCGAACAGCCGGTCGGTGTTGGGGAAGTCGCCCGGCTTCACGCCGAGTGTCTGCTGATAGTACGGGTGGTAGTGGATAGGGATGAAGTGGACTGACGTGCCGATCCCTCTCGCCCCGAGCTCCTCGATTAGCCCGTCGCGGCCGATGCTGAGGCCCTGGTCCTGGAGCCAGACGGGGTAGAGATGCCAGGCGTGGTGGACCTCCTCGCGGGCCTTCGGCAGGACGAGCTCCGGCAGGCGGCCCAGGCGGCGGTTGTAGTCTTCGACGATCCGCGCCCGTCGCTCGATGAAGCCGTCCAGGCGCGCCAGTTGGTGCAGCCCGAGGGACGACTGCACGTCGGTCATCTTGTAGTTGAGGCCACAGGCGAGGACTTCGTAGTACCAGGAGCCTTTGGCGTCGTAGCGCTTCCAGGCGTCGTGGCTCATGCCGTGCAGTCGTAGCAGGCGTATCTTGTCTTCGAGCTCGTCGTTGTTGGTGGTGACCATGCCGCCTTCGCCGGTGGTCATGTTCTTGATGACGTAGAAGCTGAAGGCGGTCGCGTCGCCGATGGAGCCGATCATCTTGCCGCGATAGGCCGCGCCTGAGGCATGGGCGGCATCTTCGAAAAGCAGCAGGTTGTGACGGCGGGCGATGGCGGCGAGCTCGTCCATGCGGCAGGGCTGGCCGCCGTAGTGGACGGCCATTATCGCCTTCGTGCGCGGCGTCACCTTTGCTTCGACCTGCTCCGGATCGATGTTGTAGTCGTCGAGACAGATATCGGCGAGGACGGGCTTCGCGCGCTGGAGGAGGATAGTGTTGACGGTGGCGCAGAACGTGAGCGGCGTCGTGATCACCTCGTCGCCTTCGCCGATGCCGGCGGCCATGAGCATGAGGTGCAGCCCCGCGGTGCAGGAGCTGACAGCGACGGCGTGCTTGCTGCCGACGTAGTCGCGGAAGCGCTCCTCGAAAAGCCTTGTTTTGGGGCCGGTTGTCAGCCAGCCGGAGCGGATGGTGTCGACGACCTCCGCGATCTCCTCCTCGCTGATGTCGGGCTGGCAGAAGGGCAGAGGCGGAAGCTGTTGTTTGGTGGCGGTATCTTCGGGTCGTGCCGTCATGCGTTCTCCTCCCATCCGGGGCTCGGTATTGAGGTCGATCCGTCGCGACTCGCCAGGAGGCTTTCCAGGAAGCCCAGCCCGTAGGACACGTGCAGGCAGGCGAAGGCGAGCGGCAACACAGGCGCGTAGCGCCAGCCGTGTCGCGAGGCGATGTGCAGGGACGCGGCAAGCGCGGCGAGCAGGTAGAGGCCCATCACCAGCGGCAGCGCGCGTCGCAACGGACGCACGATGGGCGAGGCCAGTGATAGCCCTCCGAGCACGCTGACGAACGATGCCGGCACGAACTGCCGCAGCCGCGCCTGCGCCGGGTGGCGTCGCAGGACCTGCACCTTGGCGCGTCCGTAGGCGCGATACTGGCGAAAGAGAGCGGGCAGCGAGGAGCGGGTGTGATAGACGGAGCGGATCGCCGGCGTGAGAAAGATCTTGCCGCCGGCGTCGCCCAGGCGGTAGTTGAACTCGTCGTCCTCGCCGTAGTCGATGTCCTCCGCGAAGCCGCCGATGCGCTCGAAGACGTCGCGGCGATAGGCGGCGAAGGCCACGGTGTCGGTGTACTGCGGCTCCTGACTGTAGCGGAAAGCGGCGTTGCCGATGCCGAAGGGCGACGACATGGCCAGGGCTATCGCCTCACCGACGAGGCCCTCCGCGATGCTTTCGATCGGCCCGCCGACGGCATCGGCGTCCGTCTCGCGCAGGGCGGCGATGCTCTGGCTGAGAAAGTCGGGCGCGACCTCGGCGTGGGCGTCGACGCGGACGATGACTTCGCCGCGCGCCGCCTCGAGTCCGACGTTCAGCCCGGGCGCCGTCTTCTGCGCCGGGTTATCGAGCAGGCGGAGGTCCAGGCCGTAGACGCCGGCCAATAGCTGCGCCCGCACGCGCGACCGGGACGTCGATTCTCCCTCGATAACCAGCACCAACAACCGGTCGCG
>JBGQNJ010000206.1:0-3554 GCA_041501065.1 Dehalococcoidia bacterium | reverse complement strand
GCCGCCGTCGCCGACACCGACGAGCACGGAAGTGCCACCATCGCCAACACCGACGAGCACGGAGGTGCCACCTTCACCCACGCCGACACCGACGTACACAGAGGTACCACCTTCGCCGACACCCACGCCGACGAACACGGAGGTGCCACCATCGCCGACACCGACGAACACGGAGGTGCCACCTTCGCCGACACCGACGAACACGGAGGTGCCACCTTCGCCGACACCAACGTTCACGGAGGTGCCGCCGACGGACACACCCACGGCAACGGCAACGGCGGTCAGCAGCGGCACGCCGACGCTCACGCCGACTCACACGCGGACGCCGACGCACACGCCTACCCGCACTCGGACGCCACGCGAAGACGACACGCACACGCCGACGGCGCGACCCTCCGCGACGTTCACGCCGCTGAGCCAGGTCAGCCCGGTGGCCGTCACGCCTCGCGCCACGGCCACGCCGCGTCATGAGGCGGAGGCTTTGCCGCGCGCGGGCAGCGGTGGCGGAGGGCAGGCGACGGGAGCGGCAACAGCCGGACTGGTCGCGCTGATCCTGAGCGGCATGGCGCTGCTGGAAGGCATGCGGCTGCTGCGGAAGCGCGAGTAACGACTCTCCGGTAGCTTCGAAAGATAACTAAGGGAAGGGCCTCTGCGACGGGCCCTTCCCTTTTCTTTTCCCCTCCGCCTCGCGTTCGTGGCACGCACGCACCTGAAGCCGATTCCCGCCTCTGCCGATAATCCAAATGAACGCCCCTCGCGACGCCGCGGCGGCTCAGATTGCGTCGCGGGCATTCCTGTGGGCGGTCCTGACATTCAAGGGAACATGATCCTCGGTTCACTGATACGACGGCTGAGACAGGGATCGGCGGAGTCGAAGGTCCGGGACGCCGTAGAGGCGGGTGTCGGAGTCTACCAGATGTGCTGGGAGCTGGGCGGCGAGCCCGCCACCGCCATCCGACCCGACGAGATCGACTCCATCGTCCTGGAATGGTGTCGCGCGACGATGACGCAGATGCGCCGTCCATATGGTCTCGACTACGTGACCCTGGCCCTCAGTCTGGCGGGCTGGGAAAGTGAGGAGACCGTACGTCACAGCTTCGGTGTGCTGCGTCCGGGCGATTTCTACACCGATGGGCCGGTCCCTGCGACGCTGGCGCAACTGATGGAACAGTGGCGGGCCGAGGGCTACCTCGAATCGTCGCGCTGGCTCTCCGTGGTCATGTTCAGTTGGGGTGATCTCACGCGTGAGCTGCTGCTCGCCGGCTAGCGACGGCAGCGGGCACGGCGCCATGAGAAAGCATCCGCTGTTCAGAAGCCGGCGCTTTCTTACGATACTCAATTTGCCGGTCATCGAGGGTCAGCCCCGGCGACGGGCTCAGTCTACTATTAACTGTTGAGCGAGCAGGATCAGGAAGAGGAGCTGATGGAGCAGGTCGAGGTTGGTATCGAAGTCAAGCAAGACCACCATAGCACGCCGCCGACCGTCTTCATTTCCCAACCGCAAAGCGTCGAAGAGACCGGCTTGCACTCCGGTCTCCTCCTCGACCTGTGCATCAAGTGCATCTACTTCGCGGGCCGTCCCCTCGCGCGGCAGATCAGCGCCCACATAATGCTGCCGTTCCCGGTGGTTGAGGAGCTCCTCGATTTCCTGAAGCGCGAGCAGTACGTGGAGGTTGTCGGGAGCAGCGGCGCCGGCGAGTCGCAGTACAAGTATGCCCTGACCGTGAAGGGCATGGAGAAGGCGGAGGAGGTGATGCGCCGCTGCCAGTACAATGGACCGGCGCCGGTCGCCTTCGAGCAGTACGTGGACGTGCAGCACGAGCAGTCGGTGCGCGGCCTGCGGATCGATAGCGGCATCGAGAAGAAGGAACTGGCGCACCTCGTCCTCGACGAGACGACGCTCGACGCGCTCGGGGCAGCCGTCAATTCCGGCCGGTCGATGCTGCTATATGGGAACTCCGGTAACGGTAAGAGCAGTGCGGCCGGTGCCATCGGCCGGATGCTGCCGGGACAGGTGCTGATACCGTACGCGTTCGAGTACAACGGCCATATCATCAAGGTGTTCGACCCGCGCGTGCACGTCGAGATCCCGGACGAGACGGATCCGGACCGCAGGAGCGACGGCACTCTGGAGAGCCTGCCCGACGAGCGGCGGCGCGATCGTCGCTGGGTGAGGACGCTGCGGCCGGTGGTGATGGCCGGCGGGTCGCTCAGTCTGCAGGACCTGGAGCTTCGCTACTCGGACGTGTCCAAGTTCTACGTGGCACCGCTGCAGGTCAAGGCGAACAGCGGCGTGCTGGTCATCGACGACTTCGGGCGGCAGCTCATTGAGCCGAAGGAGCTGCTGAACCGCTGGATCGTGCCCCTTGAGCAGGGCGTCGATCATCTGGCGCTGCATACGGGCGATACGATCGTAATGCCGTTCGACTTGCTGCTGGTGTTCTCGACGAATATCCCACCGCGGCAGCTTGGGGACGAGGCCTTCTTCCGTCGCATCCGCCACAAGATCGAAATGCCCGACCCCAGTCAGCGTCACTTCGAGCGCATCTTCCTGCAGGTGTGCGAGTCGAAGGAGATAGCCTGCCCGGACGAGGCGCTGCGATACCTCATGGACAAGCACTACATCGCGAAGAACCGGCCTCTGCGCGGCTGCCATCCGCGCGACATCGTCGAGCTCATCGAATCGATTGCCAACTACCGCGGAGAGCGCCCGGAGCTGCGGCCGGAGCTCATCGACATCGCCTGTAGCTTCTACTTCGTGGATCTTTGATTGACCCGCCCATTTGCATCATCCTCGCGCCGACGCGAGGACTGAAGTCCTCCCCTACGTCTGTGCAAATTCCCCTCAAATACATTCAGATGTGAGGATGGGTTCGCCGAGGCTGGAAAGCCTCGGCTACGTTGTTGAGAGAGTCCGCAGTCGCGGGCGCTAGGGGCCGGTGAAGACGAGGGTGAAGTACTTCATTCCCGAAGAGTCAACGGCCGCGCCCACACCTATGGCCGTGTAGTGCACGTTCAGCATGTTCTCGCGGTGGCCCTCGCTGGCCATCCAATCGCGCACAGCCACGAAGACGCACTCCTCGTCTGGGTAGTTGTTGCGCGCGAGGTTCTCGCCCGCCCAGCCGTAGGGGATGCCGTAGCGATCGAGGAGCAAGAAGGCTGTGTCGCCGCTGGGGCTGACGTGGCCGAAGTAGCCTCGCTGGACCATGTCGTCGGAGCGCTCACGGGCAACAGCGACGAGTGCGCCGTCTAGCTGTAGCGGCGCTAGGCCGGCGGCAACGCGCTCCTTGTTCACACCGGCCAGGATGTCCGCCTCGAAGGTGGTGAGCGTCGCCGGTTGGGCCGCCGGCGGAGGTGGCGGTGGAGGCGGGGGCTCGGTTGGCGGCGGCGGTAACGGCGTCGGGCTCGCTGGCGGCAGCGGCGTCGACGTGGGCGCCGGCTGCACGGGAGCGACGACGGGAAGCGGCTGAGACGGCGTCGGCGAAGGCTGAGCGACGACCGGCTCGGCGGCCGGCTGTTCGGCGGGCATCAGCGGCGGCTGCGCGACGACGGCG
>JBGQNJ010000205.1:0-3596 GCA_041501065.1 Dehalococcoidia bacterium | reverse complement strand
GTCTCGCGAATGGTGACCGGGCTGGGCGGATAAGAGAAGAACGAGCGCCCCCGCTCCAGGTGCGCGGTCGGCTCGCCGTCGGAGATCATGATGATCTGCCGCGTGCCGACCTTGTGCTTCGATAGCAGCTTCTGCGCCATGATGAAGGCGTGGTGCATGTTCGTGCCCAGCACCGACTCATCCCAGCTCACATAGGGAAGATCTTCCGGTTTCACCTCGCGCGCGTAGGCGGAGAATCCGACGACATACAGCGAGTCACGGGCGTACTTGCTGCTAATCAGGTTGTTGAGCGCCAGCGCGACCTTCTTCGCGGCCTGGAAGCTGCCGCGGAGGGCCATGGACCACGAGAGGTCGACCATCACCACCGTCGCTGTCTGCGATAGCTGTTCGCTGCGGTAGACCTCGAAGTCGTCTTCGTTGAGTCGAAGCGGCGGCCGCGATGCGGGCTCCCGCTGCAACGAGTTCATGATCGTCTTTTGGAGATGGATGTGCATCGGGTCACCGAACGCGTATCGCTTCGTCTCGTCGCCCCGTTCGCCGGCGAGGCCGGGGTCGTGCGTCAGGTGCTTGCCCGCGCCCTCTGCCCTGATCTGCGCGTACACCTCCGCCAGCGCCTTCTCGCCGATCTTCCGGACCGCGCGCGGGGTCAGCTCCCAGCCGCGCCCTTTGCGCCGAATGTAGCCCGCCTCTTCCATGACCTCCAGGAAGCGTCGAAGCTGATCGAAGGACTCCTTCGCCTCCTCGCCGAGCAGCCTGCCGAACTTCTCCGGGTCGATTTCGTCGATGTCGCCACCGTACTCGACGCGTTCTAGTTGATGCTCCAGCTCGTCCAGGCTCTGCATGTAGTCCATGAGGCGCATCGCCTCGGCTATGTCCAGACCCTCTTCGCCGCGGAAGGGGTAGTGGCTGCGCAGGCTGCGCATCGGATAAAGCAGCTCCAGCTCGCCGGCGAGCTCGCTCAGCTCATCGAGCAGGTCCGGGTCGGCGATCTTGGCCGATAGCAGGTCCTGTAACTGCTGGCGCATATCCGCCGGCAAGCTGTCCATCATGCTCTGCATCTGGCCGATCTGCTGCTGCATCTGCGCGATAAGCTCTTCCAGGCTTTGCGGCGGGTTCGGCTCGAGAAGATCGCCGTGCTTCGCCATGAACTCGTCGAAATCGGGCTCGTTGCCGGCGATCTTCTCCGAAAGCATCTGGTTCAGGTCTTTGACCATCTCCTTGAGACGGGCCATCTGCTCCGGCGACATGGACGAGATACGCCGGTGCAGCTCCTTGAAAAACGTGTCGAGCATGGCCTTCCGGAGCATCTCCAGCAGCTCCTGGAACTTGTGTTGCGCCTCCGGGTCCATGAACTCGTAGTCCTGGAGGGCTTTCACCTGTCCACCGACGTCCGTCGGCAGCGTCTTCAGGTGCTCCTGCTTGCGTTCGATGATGCTCTTCAGCATCGCCGCGAATTGGCGCTCGGGCTCTTCCTCCTCGCTCTGCGATTGCGGCGTGATGCCGGGCTCCCCGGACGCGGTCTCATCGGCCTCATTCGGTCCGCCGAGCCGTTCCTGCGCCTCTTCCAGGCGACGCCGCAGGGTGCTCTTCTCCATGCGGAGGATCTCGTCCAGGCGCTGACGGATATCTTCGATGACGGAGGTCAGATCGTAGCGGTCTAGCATCTGACGCCGCCGCTGGCGCAGGCGACGCAGCAGCTCTTGCAGTCCGGCGAAGCGCTGTCCCTGCCCGTTTTGCAGACCCCTTTCGAGCAGATTGCGCAGCGCCTGCTGCAGGTCACCGAAGTTCATGAGGTCGTCCGTGATAGCGTGGAGGAGGCTATCGGCGTCGAGCGAAGGGACTTCCTGCGTTCCGTCCCAGCGGGAGTAGCGGTACCTGTGCATCCTAGCCTCGATACTGCGCTCGGCCGGACGCTTCTTCTTTGTTGAGGCGCTTGTTGAGGTGCAGACCCTCCAGCACAAACTCCACAGCCGAGGCTATGGCCGCCGGCTGCTCGCCCACCTTCAGCCGTCCGACGGCGCGCTCCAGTCCCTGCACTCTGCCCAGCAGCAGAAGATAACTCTGAGAAGGCGCCAGGTCGGATGCTTCCGCGACGAGGCCGCTCTTGAAGCTGGCGACTACGTCGTCGAGGTCGCTCAAGCTGAAGTGGCGGTTGAACACCGCGAGCACCGCGCCCGCGATCAGCTTTTCGATTATCTGCCCTTCGCGTCCCTCCTCGAGCGTCTCGAACTCTATCTTGCCGCTAATTGCCGGCAAGACGTAGGGCAAGTCGCTGATGCGCGGTACGACCTCTTTCTCGTTGAGGCGAATCGAGCGACGAAGGGCATTGGCCAGGATACTCTCGTAGTCAGTGATCGACGCCCGCACCGATACGCCGGAGCGCTGGTTGACGTCGGGGCTGCGACGCGCCAGGCGCGTGATCTCGGCGATGATCTCCTTCATGTACTGGGGCACGAACACGTCCTGGCCATCTTCCTGTGCCCGGTACATCTCCTGCTCCATGATGCCGATCTCGTCCTCGACTGTCCGCGGGTAGTGAGTGCGGATCTGGGCGCCGTAGCGGTCCTTCAGCGGCGTGATGATGCGGCCGCGGTTCGTGTAGTCCTCCGGATTGGCGCTGGCCACGACGTAGACGTCGAGGGGTAGGCGGACGCGATAGCCGCGGATCTGAATGTCGCGCTCCTCCATAATGTTCAGCAGGCCGACCTGAATGCGCTCAGCCAGGTCCGGCAGCTCGTTGATCGAGAAGATGCCGCGGTTGCTGCGGGGCACGAGGCCATAGTGAATCGTCATCTCGTCGGAAAGGTAGCGGCCCTCGGCCACCTTGATCGGGTCGATCTCGCCGATGAGGTCCGCGATGGTGATGTCCGGCGTCGCCAGCTTCTCGCCGTAACGCTGGTCGGGCGTGAGCCAGGTAATCGGGACGGCATCGCCCTCCTTTTCGACGCGTTCCAGGCAGCCGCGGCAAATGGGCGCGAAGGGGTTGTCGTTGATCTCGCAGCCCGCGACAGACGGTATTGCATCGTCGAGGAGGCTGACCAATTGGCGGATGAGCCGCGATTTCGCCTGGCCCCTCTCGCCCAGGAAGATGATGTCCTGGCCGGAGAGGATGGCATTCTCCAAGTACGGGAGCACCGTGTCCTCGAAGCCGATGACGCCGGGGAATAGCGTCTGCTTATTGCGTATCTTGCGAATCAGGTTACTGCGCATCTCTTCCCGGACCGGCCGTACTCGATAGCCGGACGCGCGCAACTCCCCGATAGTTTCAGGTCTTCTTTCGTTCACTGCCGTCTCCAATGACCGTCCGCCTCAGCGGCGGGCAGAATCTCGGACCCGACTCCTGTCCCCATTATACGGCCTGCCTTCGATGAGAGCAGTCGCTCTCGCCCCCTGACCAGCGTTCTGCGAGGGTAAGCCATGTTGGGCAAAGAGCGCCAGAACGCCCGGGCCTTTCGAGGAGGAGCAACCGCGTTCAGTGATGCCCGAATCGCTCCATCGCCGACCAGCCGCCCGGAAGCGCCACGGTCACCGCCGCGATCTTGACAGCGTCGCCGGGAATGAACGGGAAGAGCCCCGCTTGCAGCACGTGACGCGGC
>JBGQNJ010000204.1:0-3599 GCA_041501065.1 Dehalococcoidia bacterium | reverse complement strand
GTCCAAGTGTTCGTGGGTGTCGGCGTAAAGGTAGGCGTCGGCGGGACCGGCGTAAACGTCGGTGTCGGCGTCCACGTATTCGTTGGGGTGGGCGTCCACGTGTTCGTGGGCGTAGGCGTGTAGGTGTCGATTGGCGTGGGCGTCCAGGTCTTCGTCGGCGTGGGCGGCACCGGCGTGTACGTCGCTGTCGGCGTGTAGGTCTTCGTCGGCGTCGGTGTCCACGTGTTGGTCGGCGTCGGCGTGTAGGTGTCGGTTGGCGTGGGCGGTATCGGCGTAAACGTCGGTGTCGGCGTCCACGTATTCGTCGGCGTGGGCGTATACGTCGGCGTCGGAGGGATCGGTGTGAAGGTCGGCGTCGGCGTATGGGTCTTTGTCGGTGTCGGCGTGTAGGTGCTGGTTGCCGTAGGCGTGTATGTCTTCGTAGGCGTCGGCGTGTAGGTGCTGGTCGCTGTCGGAGTGTAGGTGGAAGTCGGCGTGACCGGCGTGTTCGTCGGAGTGCGCGTTGGTGTGGCGGTCCGAGTCGGCGTGGGCGGTGGCGGACAGAGGTTGCTCACCTGGATCTGGTTGGAGCGGTTGCCGACGGAGGCGCCGTCCAGCGACACATACCCGATGTGGAAGCTGGCGCCCGAGATGGACGACGAGCCGAAACCGTCGCCCCAGCCGGGATCGGCTGCCTGCGCAAGGTGACCGCCGAGCCAGAGGCCGATCACGCTGTGACTGACGGTGGTCGTGAACATTATGTCCACTTGCACTTTGCTGTCGCCGCAGTTCTGGAAGCAGTCCGGGTCGCTGTCAGGCAGATGCGCTTCGCCGGGATCGCCCGAGCCATCGAGGCTGGGGAAAGAGACGGTGACGGAGCCGGAGCAGGAGGGAGAGCAGCCGAAGCGGACGTTCCGCAGCGCCGGCGTCTCTCTCGCGGCGACGGTGTCGAATGGATCGGTCAGGATCGGGCTGAGGGAGGCGCCGAAGAGGGTGTTGCAGGTACTGGTGCCGATGAACGGCGGCAAATTCGCGCACTGGTTCAGCGCCGAAGAACCGACCGGCATTGTCTGGTCGACGTTGGTCAGGAAGTCAAAGGCGTATCTGCCCGATTTTGAGAAGTCGTACTCAAGGCGGACGGTATGGGTCCCCGTGGAATCGATCTGATGGAAGAGGCGCTGCGGCACCGAGTCGCCTTCGCAGTAGACGGAGTTCGAGCTCTGGATTGAGCCGGTGGTCCACTGGCAGGCGCCGATCTGGTCGTCGTTGTTGGTGTCGTTGCGGCACTGGTTGAGGCTGATATTGGCGTCGGTGAAGGTCATCGAGGCAACGGGTACCTCGCCGCGGTCGCCCGACCACGGCGATAGATAGACCCTGACTTCGTAGACGCCCTCGATGCCGTCGAGCTGGTAGTAGTACACGAACTGGCCGGAACCATCGCTATGGACGGTGTCCCAGCCGGGGAGGAAGGTACCATCGCCGCGGACGATCGTGCCGTCCGGTCGGATGACAGGGATATCGTAGTCGGTGTCGGCAGCGAAGCCGGCGCCCGTGACGGTGACGATCTCGCTGGCGAAGTAGTCGTCCTTGTCTGTGGTCAGTACGGGCGCGGCCTGGGCACGATAGTGCACGGCGAGGATACCGCCCGCAACGCACAGTAGCCCAACAATCGCCAGGCCGATGCGGAAGGCGGACGATTTCAGAAGCGTCTTGCCTTTGGGCATTCAGCAGTGCCTGTCGGTTTTTTCCCGCGCAGCACCTATGGGCGTCTTGCCCAGCGCGATACACGGTCATAGGCATCGACTGCCAAGGCGGGGAAAGGATAGGCCACCAGTTGCGCTTAGTATAGCGCTGTTTGCCGTCTTGTCAAGCGGTTATCGCAGGTAATCTCTCCCATATATCGACTTTTCGGCTGTTCTGCAATTGGAGCAAGAAGTGGAGTACCGGAGGAAGGGCTGGCGTTACTCGCCGTAGCCGATGTTGTCCTCGGCAGGGCTTTCCATGTCCGCCTGGCGGGCAGAAAGCGACCCGCCGGCCGAGGAGGATTGACCGCCCGGCGCATAGGCTCTGCCGTCTCTGACTTCGAACGAGTCAGCCGCGCGCGATATCTTGCCGTCCTCGAACACGAGCACCGTCGCGCCTCGAAGCTCGAAGGGCTCGCGCGCGACGAGGCGCACCGCGATACCGCCGCTGACGGTGCCGCACATGGTCCACTTGAAGAAGACTCTGTCCCCCGCGCAGAAGGGGCGCGCCGATACGTTGAGCCGCAGGTCGGAGACCGTGGAGAGGAGCGTGCGGAGGTGGTCGACGATCTGCGCGCGACCGCTCAGCACGGTGCCCTCGCCGAACTCCCCGTAGCGCCCGTTCTCGGCGAAAAGGGCGGCTAGCCTGTCGGCGTCACGCGCGTTCCAGGCAGCCACGTAGTCTTCGAGCGATTGCCTGAGCCGGTCGTCGTCTGCTTTCGTCTTCATGCGATTGCTCCCCGCGCCCGGGTCAATCGAGCCTGAGGATGCATTTCAGACTAGAGCAGCACGATTCCAGGCGTATTTCTCCTCTGTTACGGCAGCGTTAAGTTTGGCCGGGCAACGCCAGGAGCGAGCGACATTCGACTCGCGCAGGAGGCTAGCGGGTAGCGCGAGACGTGGGCAGCGCCGTGTCGCGGGCGCGCATTCTGCACAATCGGCGGTCGGGTGTGACCGTGCCTATCGCCCTCTTAGCCGTCGGAGCGGCAGGCAGGACCGGCTAGGGAGAGGGTGTTGTGTCTTTCAGTATGTCGCCTAACTGAGGTCGCTGGTCATAGCCGGCGGGAGACGTTGGCGGCGCGGCAGAGGAAGCAGGGGCGGGCGGTTGATGCCCGCCCCTCGATTCGTCGGTTGCTAGGGAGTCTCGACGAAGGGCGCATCTCTTCCGACCTTCGGTTGCGCGTCGAATCCTTCAGGTGGTGTCATCGGCGTGCAGCTCTTCGTCGACTCGTAACTCGTCTTATCGCCGACTGCCACCCATTTGCCGTTCTCGACCTTGTTGATGATGATTGTCTCGCTGACCTTGTGGTCGGTAGGGCTGGTCCGCCCGGGCGCGAAGCCAGTCGAGGACCAGAAGTCGCACATCGACTGGGCAGCGTCGAGGAACGACTGGCGGCTCAGGTCCTTGCCTGCCATCTCCAGGTCCCAAACGGTGAGCTCAGCCATGGACATGCCGTACAGCTCGAAGTTGTTCATCGGCCCGCTGGCGCCGTTCTGGAACTTGTCCCAGATCTTCCCGAACTTCTGAACGCCCGGGTTGTCGGTGTTGTACGCCTGGTAGCCGAAGGTGGAGCTTATGATGCCCTCTGAGTTCTCCGGGGTAGCCAGGAGGATGAAGATGTCGCTGCAGTTGATGTTGCTGACGATGATAGGGACGTCCCAGCTAAGAGTCTTACGCGCCGTAGTGACCATGCTTGCGGCCTGAGGCGGGATGGCGAAGACAGCAACTACGTCGGCTCCGGCAGCCTTCAGGCGCTGGGTCTGGGCGGAGACGTCGGAGACGACCACGTCGTACTTCTCTACGGATACGACCTCCACGTTGCTGCCCTCTATGCCCTTCCGCAGGCCCTTGTCGCCGTCCTGTCCCAACTGGTCGCT
>JBGQNJ010000203.1:0-3609 GCA_041501065.1 Dehalococcoidia bacterium | reverse complement strand
TCGCGCGCCTCAGCGATGATGCCCGGCACGTCGCGGGCGATGCACTCGGCGGAGACGGGGCCTTTGACGACCTCGCATATCTCCACGACTCTTTCCCTATATTCGACACCGCGCTCCTTCGCCATTAGGGTCGGGTTCGTCGTGACGCCGGAGAGGACGCCGAGCTTCGCCGCCTCGCGAATCTCCTCGATGTTCGCGGTGTCAAGGAATATACGCATCCCTCTTCTCCATCGTCGATGCTACATTCGCGGCGGCTGTCCACACATCCGTGGAAGCCCGCGAACTGCCGGACAAACAGGAGTGATATCGCTAGTGCTCGGACGTCTCCGAAGTCGAAGTCGCGACCAGCGCCTCTTCCGCCACCGACGCGCGCCCCTTCGCCGCCTTCATGAAGTCGCGGAAGAGCGGATGCGGCCGGTCCGGGCGGGAGCGGAACTCGGGATGGAACTGCGAGCCGACCATGAACGGATGGCCCGCTATCTCGGAGATCTCGACGAGAGTGCCGTCCGGCGAAAGACCGCTGGCGACGAGGCCCGCCTGCATCAGCGGCTCCCGGAAGGCCATGTTGAACTCGTAGCGGTGACGGTGCCGCTCCATGACCTCGTCGACGCCGTAGGCTTCGCGCGCCTTCGTGCCGGCGACCAGGCGGCAGGGGTAGGCGCCGAGTCGCATCGACCCGCCCATCTGGCTGACGCCCTGTTGCTCTTCGAGGAGGCTTATCACCGGGTAGGGCGTGTTGGGGTCGAACTCGGTGGAGTTCGCGCTATCGTCGCCGAAGGCCTTTCGCGCCATCTCTACCACCATCACCTGCATCCCGAGGCAGAGCCCCAGGTAGGGGATCTCCTGCTCGCGGGCGAAGCGCGCCGCCTTGATCTTGCCCTCGATGCCGCGCTCGCCGAAGCCGCCCGGCACGACGATGCCCTGCACATGCTGCAGCGCCGCCTCGCCGCCGACCGCTTCCAGGGTCTGCGAATGCACCCATTCCACGTCGACGCCCACGTCGTGGTGGATGGCCGCATGGATGAGCGACTCCCGCACGGAGAGGTAGGCGTCCGGCAACTCGATGTACTTTCCGACGATGGCGATGGTCACTCTACCCGACGGGTGCAGCAGGCGGTCGACTAGCTGCCGCCACTCGCTGAGGTCGCGGGAGCCTGCGGGGAGCGATAAACGCTCGATGATCAGGTCGCCGAGGCCCGCCTCTTCGAGGACGATAGGCACCTGGTAGATGCTTGACATCGTCCGCAGGGGGATGACGGCCCGCTTCTCGACGTCGCAGAAGAGGGCGATCTTGTCCTTGAGGTCTTGGGAGACGGGGAAATCGCTGCGGCAGACGATGACGTCCGGCTGAATGCCCGCGCTGCGCAGCTCGCGGACGCTGTGCTGGGTGGGCTTGGTCTTGATCTCGCCGGTGGAGCCGATGTACGGCAGGAGGGTGACGTGGATGGCTAGGAGATCATCCCGCGCCTCCTCGTTCCGCATCTGGCGTATCGCTTCCAGGAACGGCTGGCCCTCGATGTCGCCGACGGTGCCGCCGACCTCGACGATGACGACGTCGGCGCCGCTGGTCCGTGCCACTTCGCGGATGCGGCTCTTGATCTCGCCGGTGATGTGCGGGATCGCCTGTATGGTGCCGCCGAGGAAGTCGCCGCGACGCTCCTTCTGGATCACCGCCTGGTATATCTGGCCTGTCGTTACGGAGCTCATGCCGGTGAGGTTCTCGTCGATGAAGCGCTCGTAGTGGCCGAGGTCGAGGTCCGTCTCTGCGCCATCGTTCGTCACGAAGACTTCGCCGTGCTGGTACGGCGACATCGTGCCCGGGTCGACGTTGAGGTAGGGGTCCAGTTTCTGGATGGAGACGGAGACGTTGCGGCTCTTGAGGATGCGGCCGATTGCCGCCGTCGTTATTCCCTTACCGACGGAGCTGACTACCCCGCCTGTAACAAATATGTACTTTGGCATGCAATGAATAAGCGGCACTCGGCCCGCCAACGGCAGGCGGGAGGCGCCGCCCATCAAGTATTCTAGTCAGGCGCTATCGGAGTGTCAAGGGACTCCGCCTGCGATGAGCGCGGGCGGCTCCTGGCGTGAGGCGGGTCGCGCGGCGAGAGGGCCGGGCCGGCCCAGCAGCTTCACTTCCTTCTCCCTGAAGGCCGCCATCTGCGCTTCCGCCCAGTGTGTCATGTCGTGGCGGGCGATGATCTGCCGCATCGCCCGGGCCCGCTCGTGACGCTCCTCCGGGGCCATCCGCAGCGCCCGGTGCAGCGCCTCCGTCGTGCCGTCGATGTCCTCCGCCTCGACGCCGAGAGCTGCCCCCTGCAGCTCCTGGTAGGCGCCCACGCCCGTCGACAGGACGACGACGCCGTCGCGCTGGTTGAGCACCGGCCCTTCCTTCGCGACCAGGTTCATGCCGTCCGCCAGCGAGTTCGTCAGGAGCACGTCGTAGAAGCTAAGGCCGGCCAGGGCCTGCGGCCGGTTCTCCTCGTAGAAAACGGTTATTGGCCGCCAGCGGCCGTTCCCGTACCGTGCGTTGATCTCTTCGATCAGCGCGAATACTTCGTCCTTGTACCGCCGGTACTCCGGGATCGCCTCCCGCGAAGGGACGAGGAAGGCAAGGAAGCGGACACGGCCGCGCCACTCCGGGTGCCGCTCCAGCAGCAGGCGGAACGCATCGAAGCCCCCGACCACGTTCTTCGCGGGGTCGAGCCTATCGACGCGCACGATGGTGGCGAGCCCGTCGCTGTCTTTCAGCGCCGCGCGGTACAGTCCGACTCCCGGTGACGTCAGCTTCCGGCGCAGGTCGAATACGTCGACGGACACCGGATTCGTGAAGACGCTCGTCGATCTGCCACGATAGCGGATCGCCGTTTCCGCCAGGTCCACGTCAGCGCCGCGCAGGTAGGCGAGGCCAGTGAGCACGAAGTTGCGCTTCGACTGTGCCGTCTGGAAGGACAGGCTGTCGTTCGCCAGCATCCCTTCGCAGATCGACTCCACGATTGGCTGCGGCAGGGCGCTCCAGGCGTCCGGGCCGGGAAAGGGAATGTGCGTGAAGTGCTGCAGCGAGACATCCGGGCAGCGCTCGCGGATGAACAGCGGCGCGACGTAGAGGTGATAGTCGTGCAGCATGACGCGGGCGACGCCCTTCGTGCGCCGGACCTCGTCCACGACGGCGTCCGCGAAGGTGCGGTTGACGGGCAGGTAGCCGTTCTGCCAAGCGTGCACGATCCCCTGCTGCAGGTTCGGCCGCCCGTCCAGCAGGTGCCAGAGGGAGTGCTGGAGGAACCAGAGCACGGGGTTGCAGAAGACGCGATAGAAGAGGTCGTACGAGGTCGAAGGCGTGCCAACGAAGCGCAATCGGTGACCGTTGTCGAGCGAGAACTCGCTCACGCCGAGCGACATGAGGTCGCGGTCGGCGTCGCTCATTGCGCCGACGATCCAGGTCAGGTCGTGGCGGCTCATCATCGACGTGAGAGCGATAGCGACGCCGCCGCCCGTGGGGCGTCGCACGAGCGTCCCTTCTTCGTCGCGGTGGTGCTCGAACGGGCCTCGATTGCTGACAACGATGAGCGGACTAGAGGGTGCAGCCGGCTTTGGATGGGGATACGTATC
>JBGQNJ010000202.1:0-3624 GCA_041501065.1 Dehalococcoidia bacterium | reverse complement strand
GTTATCAGGCTGTCGCGCCCGAACAGGGTCACGAACCAGGGGATGCCGGCATCGAAGTACTCGCGGCCCTCCAGCGTATTGCGGAGCATCCGCAGGTCGCGAAAGGAGCGCGTGATGAGGCGGTTGAGGGCCAGACTATCGCTCTGGACAATCGTCTGTCGCTTGAGCCAGTCGTCCGCGGAGCGATGGAGGAGCGTCTCGATGCGCTTGAGGTCGGGCTGCTCGCGCGGCCTGGGCTGTATCTCCTCCCTGTCTTTCGACTCCGTGACGATGAGGGAGATCATAAGCTCCTTCGTCTCGCCGGGCTGCAGGGAGATGTTGTACTGCGCCTTCGGGCCCGTCCTTCTGTCCGGTTGCGGCGAGAAGCGGATGTTGACGCCGCGGTAAATGCCGTCGGCGCCGTCATACGAGAAGAAGAGGATGAACTCCTCCCAGCAAGGCGGGTTCAGCTTGCCGGGCCGTTCGGCGAGCAGGCTGCGGACGGCGAACATGTCCTCGAAGCCGGCGCTGAAGTGCAGCGTCAGGGCGAACTCAAGGGGGGCCATCGCGAAGCTCTGGAGGGTGATGACGTCCCGCAGGGCCGAGCGTTCACTGTCGATCATACGCTCCCACTTGATGCCGATGCTTTCCTTCTGGACTGTGCCGCCGTCCCTGGTCTGGAAGTCGGGGTTCGTCAGCTCGATGACGGCCTTGAAGCCGGCGGTCGCCGTGCCGACCAGCGGTTCCGGATGGGCATCGGCGATGAACAACTCGTAGCCGTTCAGGTAGCGACAGTCGCGGTAGTAGAGGCCGAGGCCATGGCCGTCGCCGACGGGGATGTTGCCGTCTGGGTTCGTCAGCAGGAAGATGGGGCCGTCCTTGATCACGATGGCGTCCGCGATCGCCGAGGTCGTCGAGGGGGTGCCGTGAGTGAGGACGCGCTGCTTGCGCTCTTGTCGCTCCTTCGCGCCGCGGGGCGGATGCCGCCTGTTGGTCTTCGGCGGGGGAGATGACGGCTGCACCATGCTACCTACACAATCCCTCGGACCTTGTCGCTGACGACGGTGAGAGCGAGCTTGCCGCGGTTTGGCTCACCCCTGAGCAGCGCCTCGCCGAACTTCACCCCCTGCTCCAGCCTGATCTTCGGCGGCCACGGCGGCTCGTTCGGGTCGACGACGGCCTCAATGACCGCCGGACCGGGATGGCTCAGCGCCGCGCGGAGGGTCTCTGCGGCGTCCTGTGGTCGCTCGATCGTGTAGCCGGCGACGCCGAAGGCCTCCGCCGCCTTCGCGAAGTCGATGGGCTGCAGCTCGACGCCGTACTCGGGGTTGCCCTGGAATATCATCTGCTCCCAGCGGATCTCGCCGAGCATGTTGTTCTTGTAGATTAGCACCTTTACCGGCAGGTTGTACTTCACGCAGGTGGCAAGCTCGCCCATGAGCATCGTGAAGCCGCCGTCGCCGACGATTGCGACGACTTGCCGCTCCGGGTAGGCGATCTGCGCCGCGATGCTGTAGGGAAGCCCGTTGGCCATCGTCGCCAGGGTGCCGCTGAGGGAGAACTTCATGCCCGGGCGCATGTCGATGTAGCGGCCCGCCCAGGTGGCTATCGTGCCGCTGTCGGCCGAGACGATGGCGTCGTCGTCCAGGAGCTTGTTCAGCTCATACGAAACGACCTGCGGCTTCATCGGCATGTCGCTGCGCGTGCCCTGCTCCGCCTGCGACTTGCGCCACCTGCGCATCCCCGCCTGCGCCTTCTTCAGAAAGCTGCGGTCTTCTTTGCGATGGACCATCGGCAGGAGCGCCCGCAGCACCTCGCGGGAGTCGCCGGGCAGGCCCACTTCGACGGGATAGCGAAGCCCGATGCGCGAGGGATCGACGTCGATCTGAATGGCCCTCGCCTGTCCCGGCTTCGGGTAGTACTCGATGTACGGGAAGCTGCTGCCGACGATGATCAGCGTGTCGCACTGCTCCAGCGCCTCCTGCGAAGGCAGCGTGCCTATCAGGCCGATCCCGCCCGTCGTGTAGGGGCTCGTGTCCGGGACGCAGGCCTTCCCGAGCAACGGCTTGATGATCGGGCCGGCGACAAGCTCCGCCAGTTGCTCCAGCTCGTCGCGCGCGCCCAGAGCGCCCGCGCCCGCCATTATGGCGACCCGGTTCCCCATGTTGAGTATTCTCGCGGCGCGCTCCAGGTCTAACGGGGGCGTACACTGGAACATCGGCGCGAAGATCTCGCCGCTGTGGCCGGGGATGTTGGCGCGAGAACGATGGCCGTCCGAAGAGTCCTGCTGTGTGTCTTTCGGGATCACCAGGCAAGCGACGCCTCGCTGCGTAAGCGCGCGTCGCACGCCCTCATCGACGGCGTTCTCCGCGTGAGTCGGGCCGGTCACCAGCTCGCTGTAGACCGCGACATCGGCGTAGACGCGCTCCAGGCTGACGTCCTGCTGGTAGCGGGTGCCTATCAGGTCGTGGAAGGTGTGGCCCGTGATGGCGATGACCGGTTGCAGGTCCAGCTTTGCGTCATAGAGCCCGTTCAGCAGATGGATCCCCCCGGGGCCGCTGGTAGCGATGCAAGCGCCGAGTCGCCCTGTGTATTTTGCGTAGCCGCAGGCGGCCAAGGCGGCCGACTCCTCGTGCCGGACCTGGATGAAGCGCACCTGCTCTCGATGGGTGCGCAGCGCTTCCATCAGCGGATTGATGCCATCACCCGGAATACCGAATATCGTGTCGACGCCCCAATCGATGAGCCGCTCGATTATCAGGTCAGCCGTAGTCTTCGCCATGACAAGCCTCCCTCCGGGCGCAGTTTCCCGATGTGATCCGCGGAGCGAATCCTGTTCACCGTATCGCTCGGATGTGAAGGGGATATGAACCGGAGGGTCGACTACGTAAACAGGCCGTGAAGGCGCCGTCGTTCGCGGCGACGATGGCGGTGCCAGGCTCCGCGCTTATCGATACTGCGCGACCGTTAAGGACGACGCCTTCGAGACGTGTCAAGGCGCGCGAAGACTCAGCCGATGATCATATGTTGTGTTTTTCCCCCAAGAACCGACTTGCGCGCTTGACCGCGTAGTCTTAGCATTACATGAAAACGTGTTAATGACTGACCTGAAAGGAGGCTGGCTAGTCTGTTTCGAGAATAGATAACCAGTTAACCGAAGGCGCAAGTGCGCATACCCCAAAGGAGGTACCTAATGGGGGAGAAGAAGCTAGGATTCCTGGTCCTAACGGCACTCACCGCCATCCTGACCCTCGCGGTTGTCGCCTGTGGTGGCGGCGAGAAAAAGACTTCCGTAGAGACTCCAAGCGCCGGAGGGGCGGCACCGCCGGAGCAGCAAATACTGGTGGCTCAAAGCGCTGAGCCCGAGTTCTTCGACCCGCACCGCTCCAACTTCGAGCAGGACATCGCCGTGGAGCGCATGCTCTTCCGCGGTCTCTATCAGCTCGAGCTGGACAGCAGCGACAACGTGGTCGCCGTGCCCTCCATGGCGGCCAGCGAGCCGCAGGTCAGCGGCGCCGTCTATACCATCAAGCTGAAAAGCGGCCTGACCTGGTCCGACGGCAAGCCCCTGACAGCGGGCGACTTCGAGTACAGCCTCAAGCGCGAGTGCAGCGCCGAGACCGCAGGCCCCTATCAGTACGTCCT
>JBGQNJ010000201.1:0-3629 GCA_041501065.1 Dehalococcoidia bacterium | reverse complement strand
GTCGGGCGCCGTTGAGCCCGTGGAAGGCGACGATGCCCACCAGGCCGGCGTCGAGCACCAGGAACGGCGTCGACTCGAATTTCGACAGCATGCTGTCGAAGGAGCCTTCTCCTCGCACGACCGTCCCGATGACGATGAGGTGGGTTATCAGGTAGGCGGTGAGGAACAGCCCCGACAGGCGCTGGAGGGCCCACGCCGCCGTGCCCGCACGCATGGCCTTCGCCTGGAACTGCGCGTCTACCGGCTTGTACATACGTCTGTTCCCTCGCCGGCTGCCTCTATTCGCGAATGAACCCCAGCCGCTTCAGCATGGTCAGCTTCTTGAGGTTCTGGATCGCCTCCGTTGGGTTGACGCCTTTTGGGCACCACTCCTGGCAACTGAAGATCGTGTGACAGCGCCACAGCCCGTGCTCCCGCGCGACCCGCGATAGCCGTTCAGCTTTGCCATCGTCGCGCGGGTCGTGGCAGAAGCGATAGGCCTTCGCCAGGGCAGCCGGCCCCAGGTAGCGATCGTCGGCGGCGACCATCGGGCAGGCCGAGTAGCAGACGCCGCACTGGATGCAAGCGGCGAACTGCGACAGCTTCGTCGAACGACCGGCGTCAACCAGGTACTCGCGCACGGGCGGTCGCTTCGCGGGGTCGGCGGCGAGCCACGGCACGATGGCGCGAATCTTGTCGTAGAACGGCCCCATGTCCGCGACGAGGTCCTTCAGCACAGGCAGACTGGCCAACGGCTCCAGGGTGATCGGACGGCCGCGCGGCGAGGCCTGGATGACCTTCGTCTTGCAGGCGAGACGCGACTGGCCGTTGATGCGCATGGCGCAGGAGCCGCAGATGGCGCTCCGGCAGGCGCAGCGGAAGGCCAGCGAGCCGTCGAGGCGCTCCCGTGTCGCGAGCAGCGTATCGAGCACCGTCGCCGACTCAGGCATCTCGACGCTGTACAACTGGTACTGTGCGAGACCGTCCGACGACGGGTCATAGCGGCGGACTCTAAGCGTCGCTTCCACTAGTAGACCCTCTTCTCCGGCTCCCAGTGAGTCTTCGTCACGGGCGCATACTCCAGCCGCGGCCCCTCGGGTGTCTGGTAGGCCAGCGTGTGCTTCATCCAGGCGGCGTCGTCGCGCTCCGGGAAGTCGCGCCGGGAGTGGGCGCCGCGGCTTTCTTCGCGCTGGAGGGCGCCGAAGGTTATCACCTCCGCCAGGTCGATCATGAAACCGAGCTCGATGACCGACAGAAGCTCGAAGTTGAAGACCTTTCCCTTGTTCTGGACCGGCACCTTCTGCCGGCGTTGCTTTAGCTCACGCACCTTTGCCAGAGTATCCGCGATTCCTTCCCTGGTGCGGAAGATGCCCACGCCCTTGTTCATCGCCGCCCCCATCTCAGCGCGCAGGTCCGCCATGCGCTCGCCGTTCGACGGTCGCGCCAGGAGCTCGTCGATGGCCTCGGCATCCGGTCGGGCCGCCGCATCCGGCAGCGATGGCGCCGGTTGAGTCGCGGCGTACGTGGCGGCTGCCTTTCCCGCGCGCCGCCCGAAGGTGATGGTCTCCAGGAGCGAGTTGCCGCCGAGACGGTTCGCGCCGTGGACGCTGACGCAGGCGCATTCGCCACAGGCGAAGAGGCCCTCCGTGGGCGTCGCGCCGTTGGCGTCCGTCTTCACGCCGCCCATGGCGTAGTGCATGCCGGGCCGCACGGGCACGGGAGCGGCGACGAAATCGGTGTTAGTGAGGTCGAGGGCCAGCTCGCGGATCTGGAAAAGGCGCTCGTTGATCTTCTTTTCGCCGAGGTGACGCAGGTCGAGGAGAACGCAGCCGTCGACGCCGCGGCCCTCGTCGATTTCCGTCTGCTCGGCTCGGGAGACGACGTCGCGGGCGGCCAGCTCCATCTTGTTGGGGGCGTAGCGGGCCATGAAGCGCTCGCCCTCGGAGTTGAGCAGGTAGCCGCCTTCGCCGCGCGCCCCCTCGGTGATGAGGACGCCGCTTTCCTTGAGGGTCGTCGGGTGGAACTGGACGAACTCCATGTCCATGAGGGGCACGCCGGCGCGATAGGCCAGGGCATGGCCGTCGCCGGTCGATATCAGGGAGTTGGAGGTCGGCGTATAGATGCGACCGAAGCCGCCGGCGGCCAGCACGACGGCCTTCGCCGGCAGCGCCTGCATCCCCCCGGTACGCATGTTGATGGCGACGGCGCCCCGGCAGCGCCCGCTGTCGACGACGAGCGAGGTGACGAACCACTCGTCGTAGGTGCGGACGTTGAGCTTGAGGGTCTGCTCGTGCAGGACGTGGAGGAGCGCCTGACCGGTGATGTCGGCGACGTAGCAGGTGCGGGGGAAACCGGCGCCGCCGAATGGCCGCTGGGCGATGCGACCGTCAGGCTTACGGTCGAAGACGGTGCCCATGTGCTCGAGCTCGATGATGTCGTCGGGCGCCTCATGGCACATGGCCTCGATGGCGTCCTGGTCGCCGAGGTAGTCGCTGCCCTTGACGGTGTCGTAGGCGTGCTTCTCCCATGAGTCGTCGTCGGCGAGCGCGGCGTTGATGCCACCCTGAGCGGCGACGGAATGGCTACGCAGGGGATAGACTTTGCTCAGGAGGGCGGCGTCGACGCCGGCGCGCGCGACTTCGAGTGCGGCGCGCATTCCAGCGAGACCCGCTCCTATCACAAGGACGTCATGCATTGCCGCTCTGGCTCTCTAGACAGCCGCCGGGGTCGAAGACAAGGCGACCTGGGGCTCCAAACGCGGAAAACGTGTACATGATAGGACAAAGTCCGCTTAGATGCCAGGGCTGATGACCCGCTCTCGCTGCCCAATGCGCGGGCTGCGCATCAGGCCGAACCCACGCAACTCAAGCCATGTTCCGCCGTCGCGCGAAGAGCAGAAGTGCCGCTATCGACTTCGCGTCTCGGATCTCGCCGCTGTCGATAAGGCGCAACGCCTCGTCGAAAGGAATGCGCAGGGAGCGCAGGTCCTCCTCGTCGCCCGTTTCGAGGGGCGCCTCTTCTACACCGGTCGCGAGGAAGAGGTGGATGTACTCGTTGGAGTAGCCGGGGCTGAGGAAGAAGCCGCCCAGGCTCTCGAGAGAACGCGGCCGGAACCCTGTCTCCTCCCGCAGCTCGCGCACAGCGCAAACTTCGGGCTGCTCGCCCTCATCGATTGTGCCGGCGGGCAGCTCCAGAAGGACGTGTCCCACCGGGTGCCGGTACTGGCGCACCATGAAGACGTTCTCGTAGTCGTCCAGGGCAATGAGAAGGACAGCGCCCCGGTGCTCGACAACCTCCCGCATACTTGTGCCGCCAGCCGTCTCCACGGTGTCGACGCGCACGTTGATCAGGTTCCCCCTGAACGGGTGCTCGCTGCTCAGGAGACGCGGAGCTTGCGGTTCTGGCTCATCGTCACGCACGGGACGTCCTTTCTATGGCGCTGCTGACTCGATGTCCAGCAACATTGCTATCTCGTCGCAGCTCATGAACTTCGGGCAGCGGTAGCACTCACTCCAGACCTTGCGAGAGAGCGTCATGACGTCCGCTTGAACAAAGCCCAGCTTCTCAAAGAAATCCGGCTTCATCGTCAGCGCGAACACGCGCTTCAGGCCGAGCCGTCGCGCTTCGTCCACGCAGGCCCGCACGAGCAG
>JBGQNJ010000200.1:0-3632 GCA_041501065.1 Dehalococcoidia bacterium | reverse complement strand
TCGCGGCTGCCGACGTAGGTCAGGATCTCGCCCGTGGTCGGGTCCATGGCGACGAGGGCGCCGTTGTGGCCGCCGGAGCCTTCGAACTCGCTGATCCAGTTCTCCAGGATGTCCTCCGCCTTCTTCTGCAGGTCGAGATCGAGCGTCGTCGTGACGCGAAGTCCTTCGCGGTAGACCGCCTGGCGGCCGAACATCTTCTCCAGCTCCGGCCCGACGTAGGAGAGCACCCAGTGCGGGGCGTCGATGAGGAACCGGTGCGCCGTGAGGTTGACCGGCTCCTGCGCGGCCACCCATCCTTCGACCTTAGTGATGAAGCCTTTCTCTTCCATGAGGAGCAGAACCTGGTCGCGTCGCGCGACGGCCCGTTCGGGGTTCCCCAGGGGGTTGTAGCAGCTCGGGCAGGCCGGGATGCCCGCCAGGAGCGCCGCCTCGCCCAGGGTGAGCTCGCTCGCCTTCTTACCGAAGTACCCTTGCGCAGCGGCCTCGACGCCGTTGTAGATACCGCCGTATGGTATCTGGTTGAGGTACCACTCCAGTATCTGGTCCTTGGAATAGCGGTTCGTCAGCTCGATGGCGTAGACCGTCTCCTTCAGCTTTCGCGAAATCGACCGCTTCGTTCGTTCCGACTCCGGGATGTATATGTTCTTGACCAACTGCTGTGTGATGGAGCTGCCGCCGGTCCCCTGAAGGAAGCCGAGGTTACCCGGGAAGAAGTTCTCGTAGGCGGCGCGCATCAGGCCCTTCATGTTGACGCCCGGGTTGGAATAGAAGGTGGCATCTTCGGTCGCGATCGTCGCGTTGACCAGATACGGCGACACCTCCGACAACGGCACCGGCTGTCGCAGGCCCTGGAGGTCATCGACGTATTCGTAGAGAAGGCGTCCGTTGCGGTCGTAGACCTTGGCGCCGCCCGCGTTTTGCGATAGTACATCCTCGACCGGCGGCATCTCGGAGGCGTAGACGCGGTAGATGATGAAGCCGGCGACGGCGGCTACCGCGGAGCCGGCGACGAAAACAGCCAGAACGAAAGCCGGTATCAGCATCCAGCGCGAAAGCTTCCGCGTGCCTTCGCCGCGCAGGTACGCGCGTCGCCGACGCTTGAAGAGCCTAGCCATCCTGCGCACCCTCCACCATTGGTCCCCCCTTTTCCAGCACCAGGAAGTGGGATAGCCCCAGAACCTGGAGCGGCGTCCTCTCCAGCGCATACAGTATCGATCGCAGCGCTCTCGCTAGAAGCTTACTACGCGCCGCGACATTGTCAAATCCCGGGTATATTACGCGATGCTCCGCCCAGCGTACGTCGAGGCCGGCGGTGAGTCGCCGAAGGTCGCCGGCGCGATAGGCGCGAACGTGGGGCGCCAGAAGGCGTCGCAGAAAATCGGGCAGGTAGTTCACGAGCGGTATGTTACCGAATATGTATCGCTTTCTGACGTACACACCGTGCGTCTCGAACGGGTAGAGGCGGTTGGGCGCGAAGATGACGACGCTTCCGCCAACCTTCGCCACACGACACGCCTCTCGCACCGTCGCGGCGTCGTCGCGGACGTGCTCGATGACCTCGTTGAGCAGGACGGCGTCGAAGCTGTTGTCGAGGAAGGGCAGGTGCTCGCCGGCGGCGAGCATGAGGTTGGGGAGCTCAGAAGAGCCGCGTCGCACCCGCTGCTCATCGACATCGACACCGTAGACCCGCGGCGAAAGCTCCCGGATGCGTCGCACGTAGGCGCCGATCCCGCAGCCCACGTCGAGGACCCGCGCGCCCTCCAGCGAAACGCGGCTTCTAACGAGGGACAGTCGACGTTCCTGCCCGGAACGCCAGACGTAGCTGGGACGACCCAGAGCAGCCGCCCTGTGGGGAGCTTCCTCCATCTCGCCCTCTGTGCCAACCATTGATACTAGCATAGGGGAAAACGGGGTTCAACGCTGCAGAAGCGTCGTCGCCGCTAGCCGACCCTACCGGATCGAACATCGCCGGGGTTGCGCAAAGGCGTCCGGCCCTTTGTCTCCCTTCCGCCGAATGCTATAATCCATTCGAACTGCGCCCCGGAGGGAATGCGTTGGCACTTACCACAGCAGAAGTTGAGCACTTGGCCAAACTCGCGCGCCTGGGACTGAGCGAAGAGGACAAAACGAAGTTCGAGCAACAGCTATCGGTAATCCTCGACCACTTCGACGTCCTCCGGCAGCTCGATACCGAGGGCGTTCCGCCGACGGCCCACACGCTGCCGCTGGAGAACGTCTTCAGCCCGGACGAGCCGCGCCCTTCCCTTCCGCCGGAGGACATCCTGGCCAACGCGCCCCTGGCGGACGACGGCTTCTTCCGCGTGAGGGCCGTCCTCGAATAAGTGCGGCCTCGCGGGCGGAAGAGAATCACCACCGCGCCCTGAAGGCCTGCCCGCCTACGGAGGGACGCGGCATGGAAACCGAGCAAATGAAATCGCCGAGCGAATTCGGCGGGATCCTGAGGAGCAGACGCTGGACCTTCACTATTTGACGGCACACGAGGCGGGCCGCCTCCTCCGCGAGCGCGAGGTCACCTCGCGGCAGCTCACCGAGGCCGTGCTGGCGCGCATCCGCGAGGTCGAAGGCCGCGTGAAAGCGTACGTCAGCGTCACGGAAGACGTCGCGCTCCAACAGGCCGAAGCCGCCGACGCCCGCATCGCCCGCGGCGAGATCGCGCCGCTGACCGGCATCCCTGTCTGCGTCAAGGACGTCATCTGCACCAAGGGCATTCGCACCACCTGCGGCTCGCGCATGCTGGAGAACTTCGTCCCGCTCTACGACGCCTTCGTGACCCAACGCCTGCTCGACGCCGGCGCGGTCATCGTCGGCAAGGCGAACATGGACGAGTTCGCGATGGGCTCGTCGACCGAGAACTCGGCTTTCTTCCCCACGCACAACCCGTGGGACCTGGAGCGCGTGCCCGGCGGCTCCTCCGGCGGCTCCGCGGCGGCGGCGGCGGCCGGCGAGTGCAGCGTCGCTCTCGGCTCCGACACCGGCGGCAGCATCCGGCAGCCGGGAGCGTTTTGCGGCGTTGTCGGGCTCAAGCCTACGTACGGCCGCGTCAGCCGCTTCGGGCTCGTCGCCTTCGCCAGCTCGCTCGACCAGATAGGGCCCCTGACGCGCGACGTGGAGGACGCCGCGATCACGCTCAACTGCATCGGCGGCTACGACGCCTGCGACTCCACGTCCGCGAACGTCGAGATGCCCGACTTCACTCGCTTCCTTCAGCGCGACCTCAAGGGGATGCGCATCGGCATCCCCCGCGAGTACCTCCCGGACGAGATGGACCCATCGGTGCGACAATCCTTCGAGGAGGCGGTTGCGGTCATGCAGTCGCTCGGCGCGACCGTCGAGCGTGACGTCTCGCTGCCGACAACGCCCTACGCCCTCGCCGTGTACTACATCATCGCGCCCAGCGAGGCGATGGCGAACCTCGCCCGCTACGACGGCGTCAAGTACGGCTTCTCCTATCAGGAAGGCGAGGGCATGTGGGACAACATGGAGCGGACGCGCCAGTACGGCTTCGGCGACGAGGTGAAGCGGCGCATCATGCTAGGCACGTTCGCCCTCTCCGCCGGCTACTACGACGCCTACTACCTGAAGGCGCAGAAGGTGCGGACGCTCATCCGCCG
>JBGQNJ010000199.1:0-3636 GCA_041501065.1 Dehalococcoidia bacterium | reverse complement strand
TCTTGCGTCGAAACCGGCTATCGGTTATAAAGCTGCTTGCGTGAAGGATTGAACAAACCCAAACAGAGGAGGGACCAAATGGGTGACAGACTAAAGGGTAGGGTAGCGATCGTGACAGGGGCCGGTCGAGGGATCGGCCGCGGCGAGGCGCTGGCCCTGGCATCGCAAGGCGCAAACGTCGTCATCAACGACGTGGGTGCGGCCCTGGACGGTAGCGGCTCGGCCGAAGCGACTCCCGCCGAGCAGGTCGTGCAGGAGATCAAGGCGCTGGGCTGCGAGGCCGTCGCGAACTACGACAACATCGTCGAGACGGAGACCGGCGAGAAGCTGGTGAAGCTGGCCCTCGACACCTGGGGCCGGCTGGACATCGTCATCAACAACGCCGGCATCCTCCGCGACCGCATGATCTTCAACATGGCGCCCGAGGACTGGGACGCCGTCATCGCCGTCCACCTGCGGGGCCACTTCAACGTCGCGCGACCGGCGTGCGCCTACTTCCGCCAGGAACGCAAGGGCGGCGTCATCATTAACACCTCGTCGACGTCGGGCCTCGGCAACCCCGGCCAGACGAACTACGCCGCGGCGAAGGAAGGCATCGTCGGCTTCACGCGCACCCTGGCCCGCGAGATGGGCCGCTACGGCGTGCGCTCGAACGCGATTCGCCCCCAGGCGGCTACCCGCATGACCCTGAGCCCCGACATGCGCGCTCGCTTCGAGCGAGCCGGTGAGGCGGGCATGAAGGCGCTGGCCGAGATGGAGAAGCAGGTCCCGGAGCAGGTCGGCCCCATGGTCGCCTGGCTCTGCACCGACGAAGCAGCGAACGTCAACGGCCGCACCTTCCTGGTGCGCTACGGCTACATCGGCCTCTACTCGGAGCCGGAGATCGTCGCCTCCGTCGAGAACGACCAGCAGTGGACTGTCGACAGCATCTCGCAGATCATTCCGGAGAAGGTGACGAATGGCCTGATGAACGAGTGGCCAGCGCAACCGCCCAAGGAATAGCGCCGAGATAACGACAAACACCTGAACGAAGTGGGCAGCGCTCTTGCTGCCCACTTCTCGTTTTCCGGTATAATCGCCGCAGTACCATCGCATAGGGGGTGAACCGTGGAGTGGGTGGGCCTGGTGATGGCCCCGGATGAGACCACGGCGGCCATGTGGTGCGAAATCCTTCAGAATGAAGGAGTGTCCGCCGTCCCCAAGCTGGCCGGCGCCGGCAACTACGTCGGCATAGTCTTCGGGCCGATCGTGCCCAACGAGTGCTGGGTGATGGTGCACGAAGACGATGTCGATAGGGCGGCCGCAATCCTCGGGCCGATGATCGAAGGGAAGCGGCGGCATCGACGGCGACCTGAGTAGCCACCACTGCCGCAGGGGGAAAGCTATTTGCCGCTCACGCTGAGCGGGGCCTTCAGCTTGTTCTCCGCGTCCTTCGTCGTGAAGCATACGACGAGATACGACCCCGCCTTCTCCACGCGGAAGGGGAACGCCAGCGTCCCGACGGCCGGCGTCGCGTCGGGGCTGCCGCCCGGATTCGCCTGCACGACACCGTAGCCGATCTGCTGGATAACCTCGCTGCCCTGCTTGAGGTCGCACTCCACGTCCACGTCGACGTCGTACGTCTGGCGATAGTCCAGCTCCAGGCGCAGCTCCTGCTCCACCGTCCGCGTGCCCGTGACGCGCATCTTCGACAGCGGCTCCTGGTATGACCTGTCGCTGCCGATGCCGCAGCCGAGCGCAAGGGCGGCCAGCGTCGCTAGGCAAAGGACAAGGGAGATTGGACGTTTCGTGGAAGGCATCGTTCGTGGCTCCCGGCAATGATAGCACAGCGATTAGCTATGCGCCGCGCGTTTGCCACCCCCGAAAAGCGGCTACTATAATTGGTGCGTGGAAACGCGAATGCTCCATCGCTGGGACGTGACGCCGGCCGAGGCGCGCGATATCCAGATCCGGCTCGCGCCGCTGGTGGTGAAAGAGGGCGCTCCCGAGAGCGTCCGGCTCGTCGCCGCCGCCGACATTTCGGTCCGGAGGGGGGAGCCGCTGGCGCGCGGCGCAGTCGTCGTGCTCAGCTATCCGGAGATGGAGGTCGTCGAGCAGTCAGTCGTCGAGGCGGAGCCGCGGTTCCCCTACGTGCCCGGCTTGCTCTCCTTCCGCGAGGCGCCGATACTCCTGCGGGCCTTCGAGCAGTTGCAGCACCGGCCGGACCTGCTGCTGGTCGACGGGCAGGGGTACGCTCATCCGCGGCGGCTGGGCATCGCCTGCCACCTAGGGCTGCTGCTCGACCTGCCGGCCATCGGCTGCGCCAAGTCGCGTCTCTGCGGCCAGCACGTCCAGCCGGGCGAAGCCGCCGGAAGCCGCGCGCCGTTGCTCGACGGCGACGAGGTCATCGGCAGCGTGCTGCGGACGCGCGACGGGACCGCGCCGGTCTACGTCTCGGTCGGCCACCGGGTCGGCCTGGAGGAAGCCGTCGAGTGGGTGCTGCGCTGCTGTCGCGGCCATCGACTGCCGGAGCCGTCGCGGGCGGCGCACATGGCGGCGGGCGGGCATCTGGACGCCTGGCGGAAGACGGCAGTAGCCGCGCGACACTGAAGCGAAAAAGCGATACGATTGTCTTTGAGGTAAGCATGCAGGAGACAAACGAGGAGTTCAGCGACCTGGAACGGCGCATCAACCACGTCATGGTGCGTCTTTGACGTAGCCGCCCTCGAAAAGGAAATCCAGCAGGTCGAAGAGGAATCGGCGCGCCCCGGGTTCTGGGACGACCCGGCGGCGGCGCAGTCGGCGATGCGACGGTCGTCCCAGGCGCGTGAGACGGTGTCGACGTGGCGGGAGATCGAGCTCGCCGCCCGCGACCTGCGCGAGCTTGCCGAGCTGGCCCGCGACGACGAGGCGATGGCCGCGGAGGTGGAGGCGGAAACCCGTGCCCTCAGCGGCCGCCTCGACAAGCTGGAGTTCGAGCTTTCCTTCTCCGGTCCCTACGACAGTCGCGGGGCCATCGCCGCTATCCACGCCGGCGCCGGCGGGACGGAGTCGCAGGACTGGGCGGAGATGCTCCTGCGAATGTACCTGCGCTGGGCGGAGCGTCGCGGATACAAGGCCGACCTCATCGACGTCATGCGCGGCGACGAAGCGGGGATCAAGAGCGCGACGCTGGAGATCGACGGCCGCTACGCCTTCGGGCGACTGCGCAGCGAGCGCGGCGTCCATCGCCTCGTGCGGCTCTCACCCTTCGACGCCGACCACGCCCGTCACACCTCCTTCGCCCTCGTTGAGGTCATGCCCCAGGCGGAAGGCGGCGCGGACATCACGATCAACCCCGAAGACCTCCGCATCGACGTCTTCCGTGCCAGCGGCCACGGCGGCCAGAACGTCCAGAAGAACGCGACGGCCGTCCGCATCACCCACGTGCCGACTGGCATCGTCGCAACCTGCCAGAACGAGCGCTCGCAGTACCGCAACCGTGAGTCGGCGATGCGGGTGCTGGAGGCGCGGCTGCTGGAGCGAGAGCTAGAGCGCCAGGCGGAGGAGCAGTCGCGCATCAAGGGCGAGCACGTCAGCGCCGGCTGGGGCAACCAGATCCGCAGCTACGTGCTGCATCCGTACAAGATGGTGAAGGACCATCGCACCGACTTCGAG
>JBGQNJ010000198.1:0-3669 GCA_041501065.1 Dehalococcoidia bacterium | reverse complement strand
GGAATCGGCGGGCTGAGGGCAGGACGCCAGCACCCCAGGCGCGCCCACAAACACCCCGGCCCCAACTCACACCCCAACCCCGCGAACACACGGATACCCACTCCCACCCGTGCCTCGACACGCCGCGTACGTCTTGGTCCTTTGACACCTCGGGTGCCCCCTGTTATCCTCTGCGCGACCATCACCACGATGAACGGAAGGGCTCGCCGTGCCGTCCAAGGCGCTCCAGGTCGTGAAGGTGGGGCCGTTGGGCCCTTTTGACAACAACGCCTACCTGATCGTCGACCCCGCGGGCTGGGAATCCATGATTGTCGATGCGCCCCCTGAGGGCGAAAGGATTCTGGAGGCCGCCCGGGGCACGCACGTCTCGCGCATTATCGTCACTCACCGCCACGGCGACCACTGGGCCGCGATTGATGTCCTCAGGTCGGCCACCAACGCCCCTGTCTACTGCCACGAGGCCGACCGCGAGCCTCATCGGGACAAGGTGGACGGCGTCCTGGCCGACGGCGAGGAGATCGCGCTGGGCGGCAGCCGTTTGCGCGTCATCCATACGCCGGGACATACGCCGGGCAGCATCTGCCTCCTGACCGGCCACGTGCTTATCGCCGGGGACACCCTCTTTCCCGGCGGGCCCGGCCACAGCGACCGGCCGGAGGACCTCCAGCAGGAGATCCGCTCCATCGTCGAGCGCTTGCTCATCCTTCCCGACGAAACGGAAGTCTATCCCGGCCACGGCGACGGCACGACCATCGGCCGGGCGAAGCAGGAGTACGCCGTCTTTGCCTCGCGGGAGCACCCGGAGGACCTCTGCGGCGATGTCCTGTGGGAGGCGTGACCGAAGGGGGGAAGCCCTATCAGGCACATTATATCGCGGATTTGGGGGCCCGCACCCGCCCGGGCGGAGAAACGGCTCTCTGGAGAGCGCTAGTCCTCGTGGAGCTCGTCGCGCGTCCAGCGTCGATTCGTCTTGGGCACCTTCATGGCCAACCGTCCCTCGATGAAGCGAAGTGCTTCTTCCCAGGCTGCGTGGTCGAGCGGTAAGTACTGAGCAGGGCGGATGACGCCGTCGATGGCGCGACGGGTGATGGCCGACTGGCTCACGCCAAGCTCACGGCTGTGTCGTCTTAGCAGCTTATCCTGCTCAAAGGTTATGTAGAAGTGTTTGGGCACCAGCCGGCGCATGGAGCGCCTCCCTTAGCTACTCGAAGAGGGCTGAGTGTCCGCAAGCCGGTCAAGGAGCTCGCTGAGTTCGTTGCGGAGCCTGCCGATCTCTTTGTCTTTTCGAACGCGCCAGAAATCGTCAAAGCTGTTCAACCCGATCTCCCTCGCCCTCAATGCGAGATCCCTGAGCACCCGCGGAAGCTCGCCGAATTCCTCTGCCTGGCGGTACTCGGTATTGGCAAGGGCCGTGAGTTCCTCGGAGGCCTTGGCGCGATCTAGGAAAGTGCCGGGAGGACTCTGCTTGGAGTAATAGGCCTTTATCGGAAGCCAGATTTGTGTGAGGAATGAGAAGTTGACGTTGAGTATACGGCCAAATCCCTTCGTAGCAAGATCGCCCAGCTTCTGATAATCGGCGATCCGGCTCGCTGGGCCAATGGCAGCAAAAGCGGTAGCGTCTGTGATCGCTGGAGTCAGCTCCGGAAGATCATCCGGCCTAGGGGCAACGAGGTGGTCCTGGTCGTAGTTCCGCAGAAGCCCCAACAGAGTACCACAGACAAAGAAATTCAAACGGGTCGCGCCGAGCATCTGCTCGAACGCATCACTTAGTTTGTCCAAGCCCTCTTCAAGAAAGTAGCGTCGGGCATCCTGGCCCTGAAGTTCTCGCCGAAGGCGTGAACCTCCTAGCTTGATCCCAAGGATCAGCACCAGGGCACCAGCCAGTATGGGAGCAACAAACGTTGATATGGCTTGCCAATAGTCTGCGGTGAGACCTAAGAACTCCCGAGCCGTGGTTTCCGGAACAGCTACCACTGGACGAACATGGGCATGACCACGTGGACGTAGTTCTCCACGCCCACCGGCCGCAGGACGCCGGGACTCGACGGGTTCGTCGTCTCCAGCGCTACCTGGCCCTCCTCCAGCACCGCGAGCACGTCCTGGAGGTACTTGCCGTTGAAGGCGACCTTCGCTTCCTCGCCCTCGATCACGGCGTCGATCTCGCCCAGGTTGTCGCCGATCTCCTCGGCGCGGGCGGAGATCGCCATCTTGCCGGGGGTCAGCTCCTCGCCGGGCGTCATCACCAGGCGCACGATGCCGCTGCCGTCGCGGGCGAAGATCGAGGCGATGCGCGTCTCGCGCAGGAAGTCGGCGACGGCGACTGTCGCCTTACTGGTGTGCCCCGACGGTATGAGCTGGCTGTAGTTGGGGAAGGTGCCCTGGATAAGCTGCGCCACCATCTCGACGTTCTTCAGGCGGAAGAGGACCTGCGTGCGGTTGGCGTTGAGCATCATCTGAACCGGCTCCTCCTCGTCGGCGAGGAGACGGTTGACCTCGGCGAGGGCGCGCGCGGGCACGATCACCTCCGTCCGCTCGGCGACCGACTGGCCGAGAGGCAGGCGGTATACCGACAGGCGGAAGCCGTCGGCGGCTGCGAGCGTCAGCTCCGTGTCCTCCATCAGCGTGTGGACGCCGGTCAGCACGGGCCGCGAGTCATCGGTGGCAGCGGCGAAGACGACCTGCGTGATCGCCTTGTGCAGAACCTTCGGGTCGAGAGCGAACCCCTCGCCGCCCTCGACGCGCGGGATCGGCGGGAAGTCGTCCGCGTCCATGCCGCCGATAGTCGCCTCGTTGCGGGCGCAGACGAGGCGGAGCTGGCGCGAGCGCGCGGGCAGCATCATGTCGATGCGCTCCGGCGGCAGGGAGTTGACGAAGTCGGTGAGCAGGCGCGCGGGTATCGTAATCGCGCCCTCCTCCTCGATCTGAGCGCCGATCCAGCAGGTGAGGGCGATCTCGAGGTTCGTCGCCGACAGCTTGAGGCGGCCGCCGTCGCTGGCGATGAGGACGTGGCCGGTGATGGGCAGCGTGCTACGGGTGGCCACCGCTCGTCCTACGATGCCGAGGCCGCGTGCGAGGTTCTCCTGGAGGCAGGATAGCTTCATAGCGATCACCTACTTTATCATTTTGGCTTGCTCATTCGTCGGCAGTATAACGCAGCGAAAGTGGGTCGGCAAGTGGCAGGCGGCAGTTGGCGGATCGTCCCGAAGGCCGTCAGGCGAAAAGCCGCTCCAGCGCCGTCATCAATGTGAAACCGCCCAGGATGCCGAACGTCGCGGCGCCGACGTGGCCGCGCCGGTAGCTCTCGGGGACTATCTCGTCGAGCAGGACGTAGCCCATTGCGCCCGCCGCGAACGCCAGCCCGATGGGCAACAGCCGCCCGAAGACGATGACCAGCGAGACGCCGAGGAGCGCCGCAACCGGCTCTACCAGCCCCGTGAGGGTAGCGTAGCCGATGGCCCTCCCGGACTTGTAGCCCTCCCGCACAAGCGGCAGGGAAACCGCGAGCCCCTCCGGCATGTTCTGGATGCCGATGCCGATGGCGAGGATGATGCCGGCATCGATGTCGTTTCTGCCGAATGTGACGCCCACGGCGAGCCCTTCGGGGACGTTGTGGATCGTCAACGCCAGTACGATGAGCCATGTCCGTTGCAGGCTCAGGCGTGGCCCCTC
>JBGQNJ010000197.1:0-3674 GCA_041501065.1 Dehalococcoidia bacterium | reverse complement strand
TGGCTGATCTGCTCCTTGAGGGCGACGGGGTCGACGCTCGAGCCGCCGCGGATCGGTGGCAGGCGGCTCTCCGGCTCTTCGAAGGGGGCGGGCTCGCCGGCCAGCCATTCGGGTAGACCGCGTGACGGCGCGCCGGACACAGGCACAACGTCGCCGCTCTCGGTGGGCGTGAGGCCTTCCGCCTCCATGCCTTCGCGCAGCGCCTCGATCTCGTCCGTCTTGAGCTTGACGCCGTTTTGCGCTTCGAGGAGGTCGATTTCAGCATCGCGCCGTCGCGAGAGGGCGACCTCCACCTCCCGGCGCAGCTCTTTCTCCCGCGATTCCAGTTGCGCAAGCTCCTCTTCGCCGGGCTGCTGCACGCCGGCCAGGTCCGCCCAGCGACGGCGTTTCTCTGCCAGCGTATCGTTGGCCTGGCGCAGGCGCTCCGACGACGCCGACACCTGCCGTTCGACGTCGGCGAGCTGGACACGCTTGCGGGCGACCTGGGAGTCGATGCGGGCGAGCGCGTTCTCCTGCTCGTCGCGGCGCATGTCGAGCGCCTGGCGCTCCCCTTCGACGGCGGCAAGGGCGCTGCTGGCATGGGTGAGGGCGTCGGTCAGCTCCGGCAGGCGCACCGTGACGGCGGCGATGACCTGCGTGTGGCGCTCGGCCGTCTCGATGGCCGCCGCCGCTTCGCCGGTCAGGGAGTCGCGCTCTCGCTCCAGGCTCTCGCGCTCGCCGACGACCTGCTTCGCCGTCTGGGCCGTGCGCGCCTCCTGGTGCCTAAGCTCCCGCATCTGGCCTGCCAGGAGCGCCAGGTGCGCGCGGTGCTCCGCCAGCGATTGTTCGAGCGCAGCGCGCTCCTGCCAGAGGCGCTGCTGCTTCTCGGCGTGGGCATTGAGGGCGGCGTCGGAGTCGCGCAGCGTGCGTCGATAGGCGTCGATCTCCGAGCGTAGCTCCCTGACAGCCGCCTCCATCTCCGACATCTCGGCCGGCAGACCGCGCAGCTCGCTCTCGCGGGCAATGAGCGCGCCCATGGTGCGGGAGCTGCCGCTGGTAATCGAGCCGGTGGGACGCAGCAGCTCGCCGTCGAGGGTCGCCACGCTGCCCATTCCGCGCTTCAGCACTCGCTGGGCGATGATCAGGTTCTCGACGACGATTGTGCGGCCGAGGAGGGTGTCGATGAGCGGCCGGAAGCGGGCGTCGCAGCTCACGAGCTCGGAGGCAACGCCGATAGTGCCCTTCTCCTGCATCAGGACGAGCGGCCGCGAAGGCGCGAGGTTGTCGGCGGAGTAGACTGTGACACGCCCTCTGGGGTGCTCCATTAGCAGTTGGACCGCCGCCAGGACGTCGGCGTGACTGGCGAGGATGATGGACTGAAGGCTGTCGGTGAGGGCTGCTTCGATGGCTTTCTCCAGTCCGGGCGGCACGCGGATCAGTCCGGCGAGAACGCCGATGTACCCCTGCAGGCTGCCCGGCTCCGGGTCGTCGTCATCGCCGCGGGGCGCCTGGCCGGCGGCGACGAGGAGCATGCGAGTCGCCTCGTCGAAGCCCTCGTGCTCAGCGTGGACGCGGCCCAGGATGTCGACGCGCGCCTTCGCCCGCTGGAGGTCGACCTGGACCTCGGGGACGCGCTCCTCCGCCCTGGCCAGCGCGCGCCTGGTCTGAGCGATTGTGGCGTTGACGGCGCTCTGGCTCTCGGCGACCTCCGACAGGTCTCTTTCGATGCGCGCCTTTTCGTCGTGGTGGGCCTTGTAGTCATGGCCAAGGGCCGCGAGGCGGCGCAGGTTGTCTTTGTGCCGGCTGCGCAGCTCGTCGATCTCCTCGCGAAGAGCCTCTTCCGTCTTCAGCGTGCGGGCCAGCCGGGCCTCCACCTCCGCGACGACGTTGCGGGCGCGTATCGCCTGCTCTTCCGCCTCGACGGCGCGGCGGCGCAGGTCGGCGCGCTCTCTCTCCGCCTGCTCCAGCTCCCGGCGGCACGCCGCGGCCTCCGCGAGTCGCTTCTCCACCTCTCCGTCGAGCGCCGTCTTGCGCTCGGCCACGCCGGTCTCTTCCTGTTGCCGTCGTTCTCTTTCGGCGGTCAGCGCCTCGATGTCGGAGCGCAGCTCCTGGAGTCGTTCGCCGAGCATGCGCTGTCGCTCTTCGTCGAGGGCGCACTGGTGCTCGAGGCGTCGCACCTGGTCGGCGAGGTCGCGCTCGGCGGTGCTGCGCTGGGCGATCTCGCGCCGTCGCTCCTCGATGGCCCTTCGCAGGGATTCGGCGCCATCGTTGCAGGCGGTGATCTGCGATTCGGCCTGGCGGAACTCCTCCTGTCGCTGGTCGCAGCCGGCCAGGGCCGCGGTGAGGGCGTCCTGCGCCTCGCGCCAGTGGTGGCCGTACCAGGCCTGCAACGCCTGTGCCAGCTCGCGGCTGAGGCGGGCGTGCATGTCGGCACGCTCTGCCTGTCGCTCCAGGCGGGCGAGGTTTGGAGATATCTCGGAGAGGAGGAGGTCGACGCGCTCCAGGTTGTCGCGGGTGGCGACAAGGCGGGCGCGCGCCTCGTCGAGCTTGACGCGGTAGCGGCGAACGTCCGCCGCTTCTTCGATAAGGGCGCGGCGCTCGTCGGGGCGCAGGCTCAGGACCTCTTCGACGAGGCCCTGCCCTATGAAGGCGTAGCCGCCCTCGCCGAGCTCCGAGTGGAGGAAGAGGTCGTTGACGTCGCGCAGGCGGACGCGGTTGCGATTGATGAGGTACTCGCCCTGCCCGTCGCGATAGGCGCGCCGTCCGACGACGACCTCCTGGAAGTCGATAGGGAGCCAGCCGTCGCTGTTGTCGAGGACGAGGTTGACCTCGGCCATGCCGACGGGCGACTTCTGGCTGCTGCCGGAGAAGATGACGTCTTCCAGGCGGCGCGCCCTAAGGGTACGGGCGCTCTGTTCGCCGAGGACCCAGCGGATGGCGTCGGCGACGTTGCTCTTGCCGACGCCGTTTGGTCCGACGACGCCGGTGATGCCGGGGCCGAACTGGAAGACAGTCGGTGCTGCGAAGCTCTTGAACCCCCGCAGCTCCAGCCGTTTAAGGTACATACGCAGATCTCAGGCGAATCTCAGCTATCCGTGCCGGTCTTCGTCTCGCTGTCGGAGCCGTCGTTGCCCGCGATCTTCTCCAGGGCGTCGCGGGCCGCCTCTTTCTCCGCTTGTTGCTTGCTCTTTCCCTGTCCAACGCCCAGGGGCTTCCTGCCGCCCCACACCTGTACCGTGAAGACCTTAGAGTGATCGGGGCCCTCGTCGCGCAGGACTTTGTAGACGGGGGCCTTCTGGAAGCGCGCCTGAAGCAGCTCCTGCAACTGCGACTTCGGGTTGGCGAGGGTGCGTCCCTTCGGAAGCTCGTGGAACTCCGGGGCGAGCGAGTTGATGACAAAGCGCCTCGCCTTCTGCATCCCGCCATCGACGAAGACGGCGCCGACGACCGCTTCGTAGGCTGCCGACAGGTTGGAGGGGCGCGCTTTCCCGCCGGCCGCCTCTTCGCCGCGCCCCAGGAACAGGTAGTCACCGAGGGAGAGGCTCTTGGCGACGCGGGCCAGCGTATCGCGGCGCACGAGGGCCACGCGCATCTCCGTCAGCAGGCCTTCGGGGTGCTGCGGGTAGTCCTCGAACAGCTTGCCGGCGACGACCAGGCCGAGGACGGCGTCGCCGAGGAACTCCAGTCTCTCGTTG
>JBGQNJ010000196.1:0-3674 GCA_041501065.1 Dehalococcoidia bacterium | reverse complement strand
GGCGAGGTGAGCTTCGCCGAGCCGTACTCCGCGAATCCGCTGGTCAATGCCATGTGCGTCGGCCTGGCGCGTATCGACCACCTGGTCTCCGCCCGGGCCGCCACGCCGGGCAACGTCGTGCTGCTCGTCGGCGCGGACACCGGCCGCGACGGCATCGGCGGGGCGAACGTGCTGGCGTCGCGCGTGTTCGACGAGGGGAGCGCTGAGCTGCGTCCGACCGTCCAGGTGGGGAACCCCTTCATGGAGAAGTTGCTCATGGAGGCCTGCCTGGAGCTGGCGGAGAAGCACCTGGACTGGATCGACGGCATCCAGGACCTGGGTGCGGCCGGCCTCACGAGCTCAACTGTCGAGTCGGCGGGGCGCGCCGGGAACGGCATAGAGATCGACGTCGCGCTGGTGCCGCGGCGGGAACGCGGGATGGTCCCCTACGAGATAATGCTCTCGGAGTCGCAGGAACGGATGCTCGTGTTCCCGAAGAAGGAGCACGAAGCCGACGTGCGCGCCCTCCTGGAACGCTGGGAGTTGAAGGTGGACGTAATCGGGCATGTGACGGCCGGCGGCAACGTGCGCGTGCTCGACGGCGGGCAGACTGCTGCCGACCTGCCGGTGACGATGCTGGTTGAACCGCCGGAATACCGCCGTCAGGGAGTGAAGCCTGCCTATCTCGATGGGCTGCAGACGTATGACTTCGCTGCTCTGGCCGATTTGGAGGGTCGCGACGCCGCTGGCAAGGCGCTGCTCCGTCTGCTCGCCTCGCCCGAGCTTGCCGACAAGCGCTGGGTCTGGCGCCAGTACGACCACCAGGTCCTGACGAACACCGTGGTCGGGCCCGGCAGCGACGCGGCGGTCCTGCGCGTCAAGGGCACGGGGAAGGGCATCGCCCTGACCACCGACGGCAACGGCATCTACTGCTACCTATCGCCCTACGCAGGCGGGGCCATCGCCGTCGCCGAGGCAGCGCGAAACGTCGTCTGCGCCGGCGCCCAGCCGATCGCCGTGACCGACTGCCTGAACTTCGGCGATCCCGAGAAGCTGGACGTCTACTACCAGATGGAGGAGACCATCCGTGGCATGGCGGCGGCCTGCGAAAAGCTGGCGACTCCCGTCATCTCCGGAAACGTTAGCCTGTACAACGAGACGAACGGCGAGCCGGTGCTGCCGACGCCCGTCATCGGAATGCTCGGTCTGCTGGAGGACGTCGAGCGGCATTGTGTCATGGGCTTCCAGTCCGACGGCGACGAGGTTTTCCTTCTGGGAGCCACGCTCGACGCCCCGGCGAAGACGCTGTCGGGGAGCGAGTACCTGCGGGAGATACACGGCCTCATCGCCGGCCGGCCGGAGATCGACCTCGACCTCGAAATGCGCGTGCAACAGGTCTGCCTGGAAGGAATACGGCACGGCCTCCTGCGCTCCGCGCACGATTGCTCGCAGGGTGGCCTGGCGGTGGCGCTGGCTGAGTGCTGCATCGCTGGCGGGCGCGGCATTGAAGGCACGGGCGCGGCGACGACGGGCCGCATTGATGCGGCACTTTTCGGCGAGGCGCAATCGCGCATCATCGTTTCGTGTGTGGAGGACGCAACCGGCGACCTGGAGTTGTTGGCGCGAGAGGAGCGCGTTCCTCTGACACGCCTCGGACGCGTCGGCGGCAATCGTCTGGCGCTCGGCGGCGTACTCGACGTGGCCGTCGAAGAGCTGGCGACGGCCCATCAGGGAGGGCTGCCGCGGGCGCTGGCCGGCCCTTAGGCACGCTATTGTTGGGGTTCCCCTTGACGCGGTGCGGTTTCTTCGCTTATGTTATGCCACGTCGAACGTATGTACTTGTGGCGACCCTTTGTGGTTAGAGATGTGGAAAGATTTTGCCGGCAAGTTGACTGATTCCTCATTGACGGCGCGGGCCGCAGCCATATCATGGTGAGGGTGGCTCGCCCCAAGATTATTTTTCCCGGAGGTCCCTCGTGAAGGTTGTGTTTCTCAAAGACGTCGAAGGCAGCGGGCGGATCGGCGAAATAAAGAACGTAGCCGACGGCTATGCCCGCAACTATCTCCTGCCGCAGGGATTGGCCGCGCCGGCTACCCCCGAGGCGATCAGAAAAGCGGAGGCGCGGGCAGTCGTCGAGGCACGCAAGCAAGCCCTGCTCGACGAGGCAGCGCAGACGCTCGCCGAGCGCCTGCCAGGGGTACCCCTAACCATCGTCGCCAAGGCCGGTAGCAAGGGCAGACTCTTCGGCTCCGTGACGCAGGCAGATATCGCCGAGGAAGTGGGCAAGCTGCTCGGCCAGGAAGTGGACCGTCACCAGGTGCTGCTGCCGGAGCCGATAAAGGAGACCGGCGATTACGAGGTCACAATCCAGCTTACTAAGAACGTGCGGCCCGTTGTCTCGCTGAAAGTGGCGGCTGAGGGCGCGCCGGTCGAGGAGAAGGGCGGCGAAGCTGCGGCGGCGGGCGAAGAAACCGAGCCCCAGTCCGAAGAGGCCCCGGCCTCCGAATCGGAAGGCGAAAGCGAAAGCTGACGACGTCCGATCCGGCACGCGGCGGTCGGAGTAGCGGAGGATGAGAATGACGACGAACGCCGAGTACGAGGAAGCCGCGCGGTCTGCGGCAAGGGAGCTTGAGCAGGCGCAGACTGCCGACGACGTCCGCAGGATATGGAAGAAGTACTACCTGGCTCTCGGCCACCGCGCGATGGGCAGGCTGCTCCTGGGGCGGCCGGCGGCCGAGCTGATTGCCCGTCGCGAAGCACGGTCTGAATAGCGTATCCGCGCTCGGTCAAATCGTCACTCAAGGAAGAGGCAGAACTGCAGGATGCTGACCGACAGGCTCCCTCCACACGATATAGAGGCGGAAGAGGCCGTGATCGCCTCCATCCTCGTCGACAGCGAGGCGATCTACAGAGTCGCTCCCATCCTGAAAGGCGAGGACTTCTTTCGCGAGAAGAACGCCTGGGCCTACGAGGCCTGCCTGAGCCTCTTCGACCGCAACGAGGCGATCAACCAGGTGACCGCGGGCCACGAGCTCGCCCGACGCGATCGCCTGGAAGAGATGGGCGGCCTAGCCTATCTCGGCCGCCTTGTTACCGAGCTCCCCACTCCTGTCGGCGTTGAGCACTACGCCCGCATCGTCAAACGCGACGCCGTCTACCGCCGTCTCATCGAGGTCGCGAGCAGGATCGCGCAGATGGGGTACGCCGGCGGACCGGAACTGGAAGACACGCTGGCCCGCGCCGAGACGATGCTGCTATCCCTGCGCACCGGCGAGCGTCTGAGTGATTTCCTGCACATCAAGGACATCCTGGATGGCTTCTGGGAAGGCCCCGGCCTTGAATCGCTACGCGGTGGCCTGGAGGGCAACGTCCGCACCGGCTTCATGGACCTGGACACCCTCCTCGGCGGGCTGAAGCGCTCCGACCTCATCATCCTCGCCGCGCGTCCCAGCCTGGGGAAGACCAGCCTGGGACTGAACATCGCGCGGAACGCGGCCGTCGGGCAGAACGGAAAGGTGGCCATCTTCAGCCTGGAGATGGCGGCGGAACAGCTCGCGCAGAGGCTCCTCGCCAGCGAGTCGGGCGTGGACTCGACGCGGCTGCGCCTCGGCCTGCACACCGAAGCAGAGGAGAGGCGTGTCATGAACGCCCTCGGCGTGCTCGCGGCCGCCGACATCTACGTCGACGATAGCGC
>JBGQNJ010000195.1:0-3689 GCA_041501065.1 Dehalococcoidia bacterium | reverse complement strand
GCATCGTGCGCGAGCAGCAGCATGACGACGAGGCCGGCGACGGCGGCGGCACAGGCGCCGAGATGCAGTAAGCCTCTCAGCAGCGGCCGTTCGGCGACGAGGGAAGTCTCGGCGTCCTTCGGGTTCACGGGGCTATCGCCTGTTTCGATGGACTGAAGATGGTTGGTGGAGATAGGGGGACTCGAACCCCCAACCTCGGCGATGCGAACGCCGCGCTCTCCCTGTTGAGCTATATCCCCACTTCATTCGCGGCGAGTAGATTGTAGGCTGGCGTCGGAGAGGGTGTCAAGGAAGCAGCGACGTCTCTCACTCACCGCGACGCTCCGGCAGCAGGCCGTCCATCAGCGAGACGACCATCTTCCCGCCCGGCACGTCCACTTCGAGTATCACGTCGTCGATGGCGGGCAGCAGGAGCTCGCCGCGCGGGCCGTCGACCACGTACACGTCGTTGCTGCCGGTCGGAAACAGCCCGACGACCTTCCCCAGGCGCGCGCCGTCGCCGTCGTAGACCTCAAGGCCGACGATCTGGTGGGCGTAGTACTCGCCCTCCGGCAGCGGCGCCAGCTCCGACTCCGGCAGCGACAGCAGGCTGCCGCGTAGCGCCTCCGCCGCCTCGACCGACGCCACGCCCGCCAGCCTGAGAAGGACGAAGCCCTTCTGCCGGCGCGACGCCTCGACTTCGTGCGCCGTCTCTTCGATCCAGAGCGTGTGGCCGGCGGCGAAGTGCTCCGAGTTCGCCGTTAGCGGCTCGACCTTTACCTCGCCGCGCAGGCCGTGCGGCGCCACGACGCGGCCGACCGCGATATGGCCGGATGACATGTTGGCACTAGGGGAATGCTTAGCAGACATGAGTGAGGACGGCTGCGCGGGGCGACTACTCGCCGATCTCCAGGCTGGCGCGTCGGAGGCCCCGGCGCGCGGCCGCGACCTTGAGTAGCGCGCGCATGGCATTGGCGATCCGCCCCTGCTTCCCGATCACCTTGCCCATGTCGGGCTCAGCGACCTCGAGATAGTAGATGACGGTGTCGCCCTGCTCCTCTTCACGCACGCGCACCTCGTCGGGGTTGTCGACGATCGCCCTCGCGATGTACTCGATGAGTTCTTTCATCGCGGGCGGGCCTACTCAGGCTGTGGCGGGCTCTCCGCGCCCTTCGCAGGAAGCAGCCCCTGCCTGGCCATGAGTTTCGCGACCGTTTCCGAGGGCCTGGCGCCCTGCTGGATCCACTTCTTCGCTTTCTCCTCGTCGATCTGAAAGGTCGCAGGGTCTGTCAGCGGGTCATAGAGGCCAAGCGTCTCAATGAAGGCGCCATCGCGGGGCGCACGCGAGTCCGCGACCACCACCCGGTAAGCGGGCCGCTTCTTCTTGCCTACCCGCCGCAGTCGAATTCGCAGCAATTAGTCACCTCCAAGTGAAGTACGACAGAGCGAATGATAACAGACCTAGCGGAGCCGGCCAAGCGCCCGCGGGCCGCGACCCGACGCCAGTGCCTCCATCATCTTCTTCGCCTCGCGCCACTGCTTGAGTAGCTGGTTGACGTCCTGTGGCGTCGTGCCGCTGCCCCGGGCGATGCGCCGCCGCCGGCTGCCGTCGATCATGTCCGGGCGGTGGCGCTCCTCCGGCGTCATCGAGTAGACGATGGCCTCCATCTTCTTCCAGACGCTATCGTCTACCTGGGCGTTCTGAAGCTGCTTCTTCATCCCGCCCAAGCCAGGAATCATGCCGACGATGTCCGTCAGCGTGCCCATCTTCTTGACCTGCTGGATCTGCGATACGAAGTCGTTCAGGTCCATCGTGCCGGCGCGCATCCGGCGCTCCAGCGACTTCGCCTCCTCCTTGTCGACCGTCTCCTGCGCCTTCTCGATGAGGCTGAGCACGTCGCCCATGCCCAGAATGCGCGAGGCGAACCGATCGGGATGGAACGCCTCCAGGGCATCGACCTTCTCGCCGGTGCCGATGAACTTGATCGGCAGACCGGTGACAGCGCGGATCGAGAGGGCGGCGCCGCCGCGGGCATCGCCGTCCATCTTGGTGATGATGAAGCCGCTGACGTTCAGCGCCTCGTGGAACTCCTGCGCTACGTTGACGGCTTCCTGGCCCGTCATCGCGTCGACGACCAGCAGCACCTCGTTGGGCGAGAAGGAGTCGTGCAGCTCCTTGGCCTCCGACAGCATCTCCGAGGCGACCTGCATATAGCCCGGCGTGTCGACGATCAGGACGTTGGCGGCCAGTCGATGCGCCTCCTCGCGGGCGCCCTGCGCGACGGCTGCGGGCGGCCCGTTCTCAAAATAGACCGGCACGTTGAGCTGGCGTCCCAGCGCCTGGAGCTGCTCGCCGGCGGCCACGCGATGCGGGTCGGCGGCGACGAGGAGCGGACGGGAGCCGCTCTTGCGCAGATGGAGGGCCAGCTTGGCGGCGGTGGTCGTCTTGCCGGAGCCCTTGAGGCCGATGAGCATGATCGTCGTCGGCGGCTGACCGGCGAAGCGAATGGAGCTGTGGGTCTCGCCGAGGATGTGCACGAGTTGTCGCTGGACGATGGCGATGACCTGCTGCGGGCCGGTGAGGCTGCCGAGGATCTCCGAGCCGACCGCCTGCTCGCGGACACCGTTGATGAACTCACGCACGACCTTGAAATTGACGTCCGCTTCGAGGAGGGCGATGCGCACCTCGCGCAGCGCCTCGTCGAGGTCTTTCTCGCTTACGATGCCGCGGCTGCTGAGACGGCGGAATACGGTCTGGAGCTTATCGGTTAGGAGCTCAAGCATGGGGCTTCAGATTCATTCTAGGGTCGACCAGGAGGCGCGTCAAGGTTACTGGGTTTTGACGCTCGGGGACGGCATCAGGGGCGGAAGGTCGACCACCTTGTAGATCTGCACCTTCTCGTTCTGGAAGACGAGGTCAAGCTCGCGCCCCGACATCGCCGGGAACTTCGCCAGGCCCTCCGCCGGATAGTTCAGGCGCTCCAGCTCGCCGATTATCACGTACTGGACGCGGTACTTGCGCAGGAAGTCGATGGCGGGCTCGATCGTGGGACTGGAGTAGAAGTCGGTAAGGTCCTTCTCCCGTTCCGTGACCATAGTCTCGAACTCGCCCCGCTGCTGCTTCTGGTGCCATCCCCAGCCGATGACCGTGGGCAGGCCCGTGTAGATGGAGAAGCGGGCGCCCCAGGTATACCCCCCCGCCGCCCCTTCGACTATCACGGGCGAGCCCTGCACGTTCTCGCGCATCCACTGGATCGCCTCGTAGTCGTACGAGAACTCGATCTCGCCGCCCTTGTCCCCCCAGACGGCTGACCGCATGAACTCCATGCCGTCGTTCGTGTGGCCCTGGTACTGTGGGAAACGCTCCGATGTGTCGACCCTCGCCTTCGTGCCGGAGATGGGGTATATCAGCCCCCCGCCGACGAGAATGACGAGGGCGACCGCCCAGCCGGTCTTCGCCAGGTCGATGCGACTCCCGCTATCGCCGGACGTCGACGGCTTCAGCGGCCGCCAGCCGAGCACGGCGAAGACGTACCAGACGCCGAAGGCCCCGGCCAGCGCGAGGAGGATCCAGATGTGGATGTAGAACTTGAATACCGTGTTCATGCGGTCGATGTCGCCGTCAAGCGTGATGACGTCGACCATTGCGCTCAAAGCCAGGGCTACAGCGATCAACGTCAGCAGGAAGAGGCGCAGCGGCGCGTCGGGTC
>JBGQNJ010000194.1:0-3709 GCA_041501065.1 Dehalococcoidia bacterium | reverse complement strand
CGGAGAAGCCCGAGGGTCGCCTTCAACCGGTGGGTGCGGCGGTCCCCTACGATCATGTGCCTTCCGTCCCTTCATCGGTCGAAGGGATGATGATAACGGGCCAGCCAGCATTGTAGGAGGGCGCCGGGTAGCGCCCTGGAAAGGAGGAGGAACCTCCGACGTGAATCGAAAGCCGGATATTGTTTTAGAGGGGGGTTAGGCATGGACTTTAAGTTCACCGAAGAAGAAGAAGCGTTCCGACGCGATGTCCGGTCGTTCATGCGCAGCGAATGGACGCTCGGGAGCATAGACATCGAAGACCCGGACGCCTTCGCTGGCGCGCGCGCCTTCGAAAAGAAGATGGCCGACCGCGGCTGGCGCACCATGCACTGGCCGAAGGAGTACGGCGGCCAGGGCGCCACTCACATGATGCAAATCATCATGCGTGAGGAGATGTCCTACGTGGGGGCGCGCATCCTCGACAGCCAGGGCGTCCACATGATCGGCCCGTGCATCATGGTGCACGGCACTGAGGAGCAGAAGAAGCGCTTCCTGCCGCCCATCGCGCACTGCGAAGTGATCTGGGCGCAGGGGTTCAGCGAGCCCAACGCCGGCTCCGACCTCGCCAGCCTCCAGCTTCGCGCGGTCAAGGACGGCGACGACTTCATCCTCAACGGCCAGAAGACCTGGACATCCGCCGGCACCGTCGGCGACTGGATTCACGTGATGGCGAGGACGGACTCGAACGCGCCGAAGCACCGCGGCATCTCCTACTTCGTCGTCGACATGAAGTCGCCCGGCATCACCGTCATGCCCATCGTCAACATGGCCGGGATGGCCGGTTTCACGGACACTTACTTCGATAACGTGCGCGTGCCCAAGGACCAGATGATCGGCGAAGAGAACCGCGGCTGGTACGTCGCGATGACGACGCTCGATTTCGAACGCTCCTCGATTAGCTTCGCTGCCGAGTCGGCGAAGACGCTGGAGGAGCTGGTCAAATGGGCGAAGACGACGAAGCGCGACGGCAAGGCCGTAATCGATGAGTCGGTCGTGCGGCACAAGCTGGCGGAGATGGCGATCGAGATCGAGGTCGCGAAGCTGATCAACTACAACGTCGCTTACATGCAGACAAAGGGGCTCATTCCCGCCTACCAGGCTTCGATGGCGAAGACCTTCGGGACGGAGCTCCACCAGCGACTGGCCCGCACGGGCATGGACCTGCTGGGGCTGTACGGCGGCCTCGATGCCAAGTCGGCCTGGTCGCAACTGTCGGGGCGGATCAAGTACCTGTACCTGTGGACCATCGGCGAGACGATCTACGCCGGCAGCAACGAGATCCAGCGCAACATCATGGCGCAGCGCGGTCTGGGACTGCCCCGCGAGTAGATAGAAGGGGAATGTCGTGACCTACAGCGTCATACTGTACGAGACGCGCGACCGCGTGGCCGTGATCACGCTGAACCGGCCGGAGAAGCTGAACGCCTGGACGACGCAGATGGCGGGCGAGGTAGCGGATGCGCTGCAGCGGGCGAACGAGGACAAGGACGTCGGGACAATCCTGTTCAAGGGCGCGGGGCGCGCTTTCTGCGCCGGCGCCGACATTATCGAGGAGTTCAAGCGACGGGCCGACGCACAGGATGCAGGCGTTCAGTCCACGGAGCGCGTCGCCAACATCTTTCCGACCCTGATCGAGCTGCTCCATTTCGGCAAACCGACCATCGCGGCTGTTCACGGCTATGCGATGGGCATCGGCGTGACGCTGCCGTTGAACTGCGACATGCGCATCGTTGCCGAAAGCGCGCGCCTGAATACCCAATTCCTGAACGTCGGCCTGACGCCGGAGTTCGGCTCGTCGTACTTGTTGCCGCGCATCATTGGCCTGGCGAAGGCGTGCGAGCTGGTGTACATGCCCCGAACGTTCGACGCGCAGGAAGCGCTGGAGATGGGCATCGCCAACCGCGTGGTCCCGGACGACCGGCTGCTGGAGGAAGCGATGAGCGTTGCTTCGGTCATCGCCAAGAGGCCTCCGTTCGCGTTGAAGAAGGCGAAGGAGATCCTGTTCAGGAACCTCGACAGCGGTTACGCCGAAGCCCTCGAACGGGAGACGGCGGCCTTCGCCGAGTGCATGTCGACGGCGGAGCACCGCGAGGGGATACGGGCATTCATCGAGAGACGCGAGCCGGACTTCTTCCGACAGGAATAGCGCGAGGAGAAGACGATTGGACCTTAGAGATTCTCCAGAAGAAGCAGCATTCCGTAAAGAGGTTGTGAGTTTCATTAAGACAGAGGCGCCGCGGGCCGAACACGGCGCGACCTTCGAGCAGATGGCGGCGAAGGGCCAGAACTGGTTCAAGCAGATGGCCGCCCGCGGCTGGATCGCTCCTGCCTGGCCCAAGGAGTACGGCGGCGCCGGCATGACCCAGATACAGCAGTTCATCTTCAACGAGGAGATGGCGATGCATCGGGCGCCGCGGCCGGCGCACCTGATCATCGGCCTCGGCATGGCCGGCCCGACGATCATCGTTCACGGCACGGAGGAGCAGAAGAAGCGCTGGCTGCCCGGCATGCTCGCCGGCACCGACATCTGGTGTCAGGGCTACTCCGAGCCGGAAGCCGGGTCCGACCTGGCTTCGCTGCGAACGCGCGCGGTGAAGGACGGCGACGACTACGTCATCAACGGCCAGAAGATATGGAGCACCATCGCGCACATAGCGAAGTGGATGATCTGCCTGGCGCGCACGGACACAGAGGCGCCGAAGCACAAGGGCATAACCTACTTCGTCATCGATATGAAGTCGCCGGGACTCGAGGTGCGCCCGCTCACTAACATGGCGGACACGCACGAGTTCAACGAGGTGTTCTTCGACAACGTCCGCGTGCCCAAGGAGAACATCATCGGCGAGGAGAACCGCGGCTGGTACGTCGGCATGACGACGCTGGACTTCGAGCGCTCCAGTGTGGGCTCCGCCGTCGGCATGAGGCAGGAAGTCGAGGAGATGATCGAGTATGCGATCACCCATCAGGACAAGCCTACCTCGGCGCTGAAGCTGAACCCGATGCTACGCCTGGAGCTGGCGGACCGTCTGATCGAGTCGGAAGTCGGGCGCATGCTGTCGTACCGCATTGCGAGCATGCAGGGCCGCGGCCTCATCCCGAACTACGAGGCCTCGGTGTTGAAGGTGTACTCGGCGGAGCTGCACCAGCGCATCGCCCGGACGAAGACGAAGGTCATGGGCATGTACGCGCAGCTCAAGCCCGGCGACTCGAAGGCGCCGTACCAGGGCGCATGGTGCCACCAGTACATACGGTCGATTGGGTACACAATCGAGGCGGGCACGTCGGAGATACAGCGGAACATCATCGCCCAGAGAGGCCTCGGCCTCTCCAGGGACTGAGCGTCGAAGCGACGCATTTTGTAGCAGGAGGCAACAAGGGAGCAGGCAAAAGGAGGAATGAGAAATGTCCATGAGAGCGGAGCTCTCGCCCACGGAAAGGGAGAAGCTATTGCGAGACCTGTGGGTCGCCCACGACGGGCGGTGGTTTTTGGCAGTGGCGGCGGAATACGGGTTCGAAACCGCCAACAAGCTGAACCAGGCTGTACTCAGATCGATGGGGAAGAAAGAAGCCAAGGAGTTCAAAATCCGTACCGGAGCCGAAATCGCTAACGCGAGCGACTTCAAGGAGTTCCTGGAAATGGCCGGACCGCTCTACTGGCCCGAGGACCATG
>JBGQNJ010000193.1:0-3725 GCA_041501065.1 Dehalococcoidia bacterium | reverse complement strand
GTTCATCCTCGTTGGCAAGGCGCCGGCCGTCGAAGACCTCGGCGGCATCCTCCTCCAGGGCCTCGACTCCATCGCCGTCGAGGCGTTGCCGGCGGACATCCCGCCGCACTTCGAAATCGACATCTCGTCGCTTACGACGTTCGACTCATCGGTCCACGTGCGCGACCTCGTCGTCGACCCCAAGGTCCACGTCCTGACCGAAGGCGACTCCGTGATCACCAGCGTGTCGCCGCCGCGCAAGGTCGTCGAAGCCGTAGTGGCTGAGGAAGAGGCGGCCGCGGAGGAAGAGAAGGCAGAGGCGGCTGCCGAGGAGTCCGGCGAGTAAGAATCGCCGCAGCGCAAGAGCACGAGGCGTCTCGCTGTTGTCGAGGCGCCTCTTAGCGTTCGGCGAACGTTAGCCGAGTCGGCGCCCCAGGAAGGCGCGCTCTCCGCGCAGGAACTCCTTCGTCGGGATGGCGCGCCGTCCTTCTCTCTGCACCCGCAGCACTGCCAGGAGCCCCTCTCCCGTCTGCACCGCGAATCCGGCATCGCGCGCGGCCTCGTCGAGCGACGGCGGCAGCGGGACGACGGCGCCCGGGGGCTCGCCGCTCTCTCCTGCCAGCGGCAACGCTTCGTGGATGCGCAGGACCGCGCCGTCGAGATGCGTACAGGCGCCCGGCCAGGGGTTGTAGGCGCGGACCAGCCGCCAGATCTGGACCGCGGGCAGCGACCAGTCGATGAGGCCATCCTCCTTCTTCACCGTCGAAACGTAGCTGGCGAGCAACGCGTCCTGGGGCCGCGGCTTCAGCGAGCCGTCGATGTACGCAGGCAGTGTCTCCATCAGCAGGTCAGCGCCTTCCCGCGCCAGGCGCTCCGTCAGCGTGCCCGTCGTGTCGCGGGGATCGATGGCGACGCAGCACTGGCTGAGGATGGGCCCCTCGTCGAGCGCGAGCACCATGAGCATGATCGTCACGCCCGTCTCACTGTCGCCGGCCAGGATCGCCGCCGCCACCGGCGACGCCCCGCGATAACGCGGCAGGAGAGACGGATGGATGTTGAGCACCCCGCGTGGAGGCACGTCGAGTACCGGCTGACGCAGGATCTGGCCGTAGGCGGCGGCGACTATTACGTCGGGCTGGAGCGAGGCCAACGCCTCCACCGACTCCGGCGCGCTTATGCGCGGGGGCTGAGAGACCGGCAGCCCGTGCTCGAGCGCCATCTCCTTCACCGGCGATGGCCTTTCGTGCCGCCCGCGGCCCGCCGGGCGGTCCGGCTGCGTGTAGACGCCGGCGATCTCGTATTCGCTCTCGACGAGACGCTGCAAAGCCGGCAGCGCGAACTCCGACGTCCCCAGGAAGACGATCCGCAGGCTCACCAGTGCTCTCCTAAGTCTTTCGACGGGCCGGCCGAAGAAGATATCGAGAAGTCCTGTTACCTCTTGACGAGGCGCATTATACTATGGGCAGTCTGGAGAGAGGTGGAAGAGCCATGGGTCGCGCAAAATCGCTGGCAGCAATGTTCGTGGTATCGGTTGGGTCCGTAATGCTCTTGTCTGCGTGTAAGAAGGCGGAAGCGCCGACCCACCAGGCGACGGTTACTACCACGCCGGCAGCCACCGCGACGCAGACGGCGATCATCCTCGCTGAGCCGCGCTCCGGCGACGAGGTGACGGTGCCGGTCACGGTGAAGGGCACCGCCAGCGTCTTCGAAGGGACGGTCATCGTCGCCGTCGAGAGCGCGGACGGCAGCAAGACATTCTGCAAGACCTTTACGACCGCCAGCGAAGGCGCGCCCGGGACCGGCTCGTTCGAAACGCAGATCGCCTTCCCGCCGCCTTCCCAGGCGACCGACGGCCGCGTCCGCGTCTATAGCGAGAGCCCGAAGGACGGCAGCGCTCAGAGCCTCGTCTCGGTCCCGATAGTCATCTCGTCCGAGCAACCGGCCATCGTCGTCGACTCGCCGCTGTGCGGCGCCGAAGTGAAGAGCCCCGTCACGGTCAGGGGCACGGCCAGCGTGTTCGAGGCGGCGCTGGTGGTGGTGATCAAGGACTCGCTGGGGCAGGAGCTGGCGCGTGCCAACGTGCTGGCCTCCGAGGGCGCGCCGGCCAGGGGGACCTTCTCTCAGGATCTGAGCTTCTCGTACCCCCCCGGCGGGTCTGAGCCGGGCGTGATCGAGGCGTTCAGCACCAGCGCGCAAGATGGCAGCGTTGTCAACCTCTTCTCGGTGCCCGTGACGCTGACGCCCTAGCGTTTCCGACGCGCTACTGGGGTCGTTTCAGTCGCACGACGACCGGCCTGACCGTGACCGGCGCGTCCAGCCCCGCGTCCAGCAACTCGGCTGCACTGCCGCGGGGGAGCGCTACTTCCAAGTAGCCGCTGCTGTCGATTAGCGCGACCAGGTCGTCGCCGTCGCCATAAGTGGTTGTCAGGCCGTGCACGACTGCTCCCTCAACCTCCACCGTCACGTCGCCTCCGCCGATGTCGACGGCGCGGATGCTCGTGACCAGGTTGCCGAAATGGTCGACGTGGATGACCCGACCCGCCAGGCTGCCGTCGGCCTTCCTCACTGCCCGGAAGAGGGGCAACGCTAGAATCGACGTGACCCTCTCGCCGAACCTATCGATGTCGACGCCAAGCGTCAGGTGGGCAGCGACGGGCGCGAAGACGTCGCGGCCGTGGAACGTCTGGCTCACCGGCTGCCGCATATAGTCGGGGTTGGTGATCGCTACCGCGACGTACCCCTGCGGCAGGCGCACAGGCTTCGCGACACCGCGCAACCCGCGTGGTCGGGCGGCATCGGGCAAGGCGGCTGAGAGCACCCCGTTGTCGGGCCCGGCGAAGAAGCCTGCAGGCGTCGCAAGAGCCAATGCCCGCCGCTCGCCGCCGACGCCGGGATCGACGACGGCGACGTGGACGCTGCCGAGAGGGAAATACGGCCGGGCGGCGCCCAGCAGGAAGCACCCCTCGTCGACGCGCTGAGGCTGCACCTCGTGCGTGATGTCGACGATCGTCGCCCGCGGGTTTACCGACAGAATGGAGCCCTTCATGGCCCCTACGTAGTGCTCCGAGAGGCCGAAGTCAGTGGTGAGCGTGATGATGCCGGGCGGGTTATCCGCCATCCGTGCGCCACTCCCTGACGTTCGAGAAGCGAGAACTCGAGTTGAAGAGCACGGGCTGTCCTACGCCCTGCAAATGCCTGCCTATCACGTAAGTGAAGGTCCGGTGGTACAACGGCAGGCTGGGCACCTCGTTGGCGAACACCTCCTGAAACTGGCGGTAGAGCGTCATGCGCGCGCCGATGTCGGTCGTTTGGCGTGCCGTCTGCAAGAGGAGGTCGGCGTCCGGGTTGCTGAAGCCTGAGAGATTGCCGCCGCCCGGCGCTGCCTGCGAACTGTGGTACGCGGGATACGGGTCAGGGTCCGGGCCGCCGTCGAAGCCGTAGAGCGCAACGAGGAAGAGCCGCGGCGTCAGGAAGTCGCGAAGGAGCGTCGTCGGCCCCTGGGCGGAGACCTCGGTAGGGATGCCGAGCGCCGTCCACGTCTGCCCGATCGCCTGGGCGATGGCCAGCCGCTGCGAGTCCTCGTTGGTGATGATGCTGAGCCGCATCTCCTGACCATTCTTCGCCCGGATGCCGTTGGGCTGCATTATCCAACCCTCTTCGTCGAGCAGCCTGACCGCCTCGGCCAGATCGTATGTGTAGCGGTCGAGGACGGGCGAATACGACCACGTGCCGACGGGAATCGGGCT
>JBGQNJ010000192.1:0-3732 GCA_041501065.1 Dehalococcoidia bacterium | reverse complement strand
CTGGGCCCTAACTGGCAACCGTTCTTCGAGAACACCAGTCCGCAGGGCTTTGCCGCCGGGCTGGAGCGCATGGGGGTGTCCTATCCAGTGGCAGGCGCCTACGCCTCCGGCATTACCGAACTCTTCGGCGGCCTTGCGCTCGTTCTCGGCCTGAAGACGCGTCTGGCCGCGCTCATGGTAGTCGGCAACTTGAGCGTTGCCATCTGGAAGGTGCACTGGAAGACGGGTTTCTTCGGCGAGGGCGGCTTCGAGTTTCCTCTGTCGCTGGCTACGGGCGCCGCCACACTGGGGCTGACGGGACCGGGTGCCATCTCCGTCGACGGCGTCTGCTCGAAGCTCTGCGGGCGCTGCAAGAAGGGCGACTAATCCCGGTCCACGTGGCTCACTGGGGCTGCCGGCTCACGGGATCGACGCCTCGAATTCGATGTCGGGGTCGCCGGTGTTCGCCTGCGGGTCGAGATACGCAGCGTAGTTCTCATCGCCTGCGACGTACGTCTTGAAAAAGGCCGTCGCGTAGAAGTTGATCGCCTGGTGCGCCTTCTCCTGGCTGATGTGGTTCGCGCCGCAGTCGCCGAGCACCTCGATGCACTGATCGCTGTACGCAAGGTGCCCGCCGCGAGGGAAGACTACGAGGTAGTGCGGGCTGCTGCTTTGGAGGGAGCCGAGATACTCCCTGTCGTCTTCGACGGGGCAGACATTGTCCATCCCTCCGCCCATGATCATCAGCGGTATGGGTACCGAGGTCCCGGGCGAAGGCGCAACGCCGCCGACCGCAGGGGCCATCGCCAGGGCGGCCAGGAACGGCTTGCCGCCGTTGCTCGCCGCCAGTTGTAGCGTGACAAGCCCGCCGAACGAATGCCCGCTCATTCCCACTCGCTTTCCATCGAGCGCCTGGTAGAACATCGACGCGGGGTCGTCGTTCAGCTTCAGCGTCGACTCCAGGGCAAAGGTGACGTCGGTCGGGCGGTTGAGGAACGCATCGGCCAGCGTGGCCATGTCGGTGCAGGGCATGCAGTCGGCGGCGGTGTTCCCCGGGTGCGGCGGCGCGACGACGACAAAACCGTAGCTTGCGAGATGGGTCGTGTAGTAGGTCGATTGCCAGGTCAGGCCGCCGCTGCCGTGCGAGAACATGATGATCGGAAGCGGTCGGTTGTCGGTGGTGGGCGGCGCGTCTCTGACGCCGTGGAGGACGTCGTCTTCAGTCGCGCCCCGGGCGCTGTCCGCCGCCGGGTACCAGACGAGCGTGTTCAGGACGCGCGGCTTTCCCGTCGTCGAAGATGGCCGTTCGAAGACGATTTCCGTCACGCCGACCGGATAGGGTCCGGGCGCGCCGGGATCGCTTGCAGCCGCCCGCGTCGATTCTGCCACCTTCGAGGTCTCGACCGCGCAGGCCTGGAAAAGAACCAGCGGCAACACGAGGACGGAGAGGAGCGGGAGCAACCAGCGAACTGAGCGACGCATCTACGTATGCCTCCTGAAACGGGACCACGCACTCCAGTTTAGTCGATTCCGGCCTTAGGTGCCTGAGCGCGCAGGGCGCGCAGCTCGACTGGCAAAGAACGACCTCTCCCGCTAGACTTGAGTTGTAAGCCGGACCGCAGACATAACAGGGAGGCCGGGAATGAGAAGCGACGTCGTAAAGGCACGCAGGCCCCTTTTCTTGGCGATGGGCAGAACAGGCGAGGAGATGCAGAAGCCGCTCGTGGCCATCGTCAACTCCCAGAACGAGCTTGTTCCAGGGCACGAGCACCTCGACCAGGTTGCGCGTGCGGCCCGCGAAGGCGTCATCGCCGCGGGAGGCACGCCATTCGAGTTCCCGGCCATCGCCATCTGCGACGGCTGGGCCGAAGGACACGCCGGCATGTGCTACCCGCTGCCCAGTCGCGAGCTGATCGCCGACTCAATCGAAGCGATGATGATGGCGCACGCCCTCGACGCGATGGTCTGCGTCACGAACTGCGACAAGATCACGCCGGCGATGATGATGGCGATGGCGCGCCTCAACCTGCCGTCGATCATCATCAGCGGCGGGCCGATGCTCGCCGGCCGGTACTGCGACCAGCGCATCGACGTGAGCAAGATCGCCGAGTTCGGGCCGAAGCTGCAGAGGGGCGAGATCGCGCCGTCCGACTTCCTGGAGGTGGTCAACCGCTCAGCGCCGACCTGCGGCTCCTGTGCCGGCCTGTTCACGGCGAACAGCATGAACTGCATGGCAGAAGCGCTTGGGCTGGCGCTGCCCTGGAACGGCACCATTCCCGCCGTCTACGGCAAGCGACGCGAGCTGGCCAAGTACGCCGGCATGCGACTCATGGAGCTCTTCGAGGCGAACGTCACGCCGCGGTCGATCCTGACGCGCGAGGCGTTCGAGAACGCGATCACCGTCGACATGGCGATCGGCGGCTCCTCGAACACGATCCTGCACCTCATGGCGCTGGCCCACGAGGCCGGCGTGGAGCTGAACCTCGCCACCTTCGACCGGATCAGTCGCAACACGCCGCGCCTCTGCAACCTCAGCCCGGCCGGCAACCACTTCGTCGAAGACCTGTACGAGGCGGGTGGCATCCAGGGCGTGATGAAGGAGCTGGCGGGCAAGGGCCTCCTCCACCTGCAGGCGATGACCCTTAGCGGCCACACTGTCGGCGAGATCGTCGAAGGAGCCCAGATACTGGACAGGAACGTGATCCGGCCCATCGACGACCCGTACTACGCCGAAGGCGGGCTGGCGATCCTCTACGGCAACATCGCCGAGGAGGGCGCCGTCGTCAAGCAATCGGCTGTCGTGCCGGGGATGATGCGACACCAGGGGCCGGCCCGCGTGTTCAACTCAGAGGAGGACGCCCGCGACGCCATCGGCCTGGGCGCCATCCATCCCGGCGACGTGGTCGTCATCAAGTACGAGGGCCCGAAGGGCGGTCCGGGCATGCGCGAGATGCTCTGGGCGACTTCTGCCATCGTCAGCGCGGGCCTCGACGCCGAGGTCGCGCTCATCACCGACGGCCGCTTCTCCGGCGCGACGAAGGGCGCCGCGATCGGTCACATCTCGCCGGAAGCGATGGAGGGCGGCCCGTTCGCCGTCATCGAAGAGGGCGACGTCATCGAGATCGACATGCCGGCAAAGACATTGAACGTGCGCCTGTCGCCCGAAGAGATCGAGAAGCGCCTCTCGAAGTGGACGCCGCCGCATCAGGACGGCCTCCTGCCGTACCTCGCGCGATACGCCGCGCTGGTGACGTCGGCGAGCACGGGCGCCGTGCTCAGGCGGCCGTAGCACGTGGGATGCGTGGGCGGCCGGATTGACTTCGTTCCGGCCTCGACCTACCATTGATACAGGAGACTTGCGATGCCACTCTACGAGTACTATTGTCCGGTCTGCGAGAGCAGATTCGAGCTATTGCGGTCGATGAGCCGCTCCGACGAGTCCGCCACCTGCCCCAGCGGCCACGAGGGCGCCGAGCGCGTCATCTCCGTCTTCTCCGCGCTGACGAGGAGCGCCGACGGCGAAGTATCGTCGGTGGCGAGCAGTTGCGGCAGTTGCACGACAGGGGACTGCGGAAGCTGCGGTATCGCCTGAGCCCAGGTCGCCATCGACTGTTCGCGCCGGCGGTGCGACGCGCGCTGATCGCGCTCGCGTTGCGCGACTCGCTTCGCTCATCGCGCCACGATTTCGACGCCGAGGCTGGAAAGCCTCGGATACGTTTTTTCAGTGGGCACCCTGCTGGCTTGGCATGAGCG
>JBGQNJ010000191.1:0-3778 GCA_041501065.1 Dehalococcoidia bacterium | reverse complement strand
CTCCCTCGCGATCTCCCCTTCGTGTCCCCACCAGAAGTGATCGGCTCCCGGAACGACGATGACGCGGCTACCCGGTGGTAGACCGATGCCCGCGCGCTCCAAGCTGCCGGCGGGGGCGATAGTGTCCCGCTCGCCGAAGATGAAGAGCGTCGGGCAGGTGAGCTTGACGCCCACCTCTCCTTTCGTCGCCAGCGGTGGCGATATCGCAGCGAGCGCGGCCAGCGACGGGTGGCGCGTCGAAAGCGCGACGACGGCGCCGAACGAGTAGCCCGCCAGACACAAGCGCTTCGAGCCTATGCCGGGCCGAGACGCGAGGAAATCGAGCGCGGCGCGGGCATCGTCGCGCTCCTCAAGGCCGCCGCCGTGCGAGCCCTCGCTGCCGCCGGTGCCGCGGAAGTTGAACCGTAGGGCGGCGATCCCCTTCGTCGCGAGCGCGTCGCAGACAGCGACGACGACGGCGTTGTCCATATCGCCGCCGTAGAGAGGGTGAGGATGGCACACGACGGCGCCGGCCGAAGGCACGCTCTCGACCGTTGCGGCAGCGTGCACGACGCCTTCGAGAGCCAGGCCGTTCGCCTGGAAAATGACGCCTTGTGTGGCGCTATCCATTCGACTGTCCAGCCATCATGGCCTGGACAGCCGGTAGGGGCAAGCGTTCGTGTGACCCACGATCGCCTCCGCCTCTCGCAGACTCGGCACTCATCATCAGATGAACATTTGGCGGAACATTACAAAATTAGAAGACTAGAAGGGAGCACACTACTTGACAACGGATACGGGATTAAGGTAGGAATAGAAGTGGACTGTATGAGAAGAAGTCGACCTGGGACGATCAATTTGATTGATCAGACCTCAAGGCATCAATCGACTGCGCACGCCCATCATGTGGACGGCGCCGGTAGAAGAACGGACGGTTCCTTCATAGTAGACAAGCAGGATGGAGGTTAGTCAGTGGCGAACAAGGCACGTCTTCCGAAGGCGATGAGCGCCGACAAGATGAAAGGGCTGAGCGAATGGCACGCCCTCTACCAGGCATATAACGCCGTGTTCAAGGTCCAGGAAATCGCGCTGATCCCCCAGGGCATATCCCTGCCTCAGTTGCACCTGCTGGCCTTACTGGCGTATGAGCGGCGTCCGCTTGCCGTCAGCGAGCTGGCCGCATGGATGGTCAAGGAGCCGAACAGCCTCACCGGTCTCGTCGACCGGACGGAGGCTAAGGGCTGGGTGCACACCCACGGCGACCCGAAAGACCGTCGCAAGAGGCTGGTCGAGTTCACGGACAAGGGCATCAAGAAGTTCGAAGAGGCGTTCGCGGTCGCCAACGATGCCAGCGGGAAGCTCTTCAAGACCCTGGGCGTCAGGGACATGGAGCAGCTCAAGGCATCGTGTCAGAAGCTGCGCGATGCGGCGGTGAAAGAGCTTTCCAAGAAGCCGACCTTCAAGGTGCGCCCGCTCTAACGGAATCGGTGAAAACGGAGTAAAGGAAGCAGGTCGCGTCGGTTGACGCGATATGCCGGTATGCCCGGTGTGTCCAATAACGTGCAAGCCGCTCGAAAGGGCGGCTTGTCTTTTTCCCGTGATGCCGCGCGCAATCGGGCTAACGGTGCCAGAAGCGCTCGTTTTCCTTCTGTCGCGCGTAGAAGCGGAAGGTGAAAGCCCACGTCGCCAGCCCCATGACGACGGCGCCGCTGAGGAAGAACCAGCGCCACATTTGCTCGGGCATCTCGCCGGTACCGGCTGACGGCAGCGCCCCTCCCGACGGCGTCGGTTGGGCGCCCGCGGCGGCGACGGCTGCCTTCGTCGACTCCGGCTTCTCCATGGGCGGCTTGGGTGTCGCGGTGTCCTTCGGCGTGGCCGTGGGACGCGGCGTCTTTGTCGGCTTGGGCGTCTTGGTGGGCGCGGGCGTGTTCGTCTCTCGCGGCGTCCCCGTGGGCGTCCTTGTGGCTGTCGATGCGGCGGTCGGCGTCGGCTGCGGCGTATCGGCCGCTTCCTCCGCGACCTGCACCTCGCCGCTTTCGGGGGTAGTGACGATGCCCTCGTTCAGCGAGTCCCAGAGCGCCGCGCTCTCCAGCGCAACGGGGCTCGTGCCGGTCGCCTTCGCGCTGAAGCGTATCGTCGCCAGCGTGCCGTTGCCGCTGACGGGCAATGCCGGATTGCCGAGCGTGACGTCGTAGTCGATTGTCCCCGCCGTGTTGTTTGCGGCGTTTGTCTGGACGACGCAAGGCCCTTCTGATGGGCAGGGGAACGTGCCGGTAAAGATCTGGACTCCCGGGCGAGTGGGGTCAGCGTCGACGACTTCGAGGACTGCGGGGTCGAAGGTGAGGTGTACTGTGGCCGCGTAGAGGCCGGGGGGATTGGAGACGTCCGTGATGACGATGTCCACGTCGACCGTGCCGTCGAGGGCGACCTCCGCCGACGCCGGGTCGATGCCGACGACGGGATCGGCGGCGCTTACGGGAGAGGCGTTTTGAGGAGACAGGGCGCCCCCTAACGCCACCGATAGAACGACGATGGCGGCCGCCACACTGACAGTCCGGCGCCCGAGGACGGACATGACATCAGCCTCCGGATAGATGCATCTACGTGTGTATCGGCAGATCGAGGCGCGTGGAGCAGACCGGACGGGCGTCAGCCGCATGACCGATGGCGAGAATGTGACTTCTGTCGACGATCAGGGAGCGGGCAGAGTGCGCCCGCTTGATCAGCGAAAGAATGCCGCCATGATGAGATTCCTTCGCTCCGCTTCGCAGCCGGACCGGATAAGGTTTCTGCTGCTCCTGCTGGCGATACTGCTGGCGGACGTCGTGTACTTGTCAGTGGTGCACTGAGCCTGCCTACCGGCAGGCAGGGTTCGGATCCCGGAACGTGGGGAATAGAGATGAGGGCGGAAGAAGTTCCGCCCTCATCGATTGTAGCGCTTGTCGACCGCTAGACTTGCCCCTTGAGCTCCTCGTAGGCGGCCTGCACTTCGGAAATAGAGGCGCCGTCTTCGAGTGTCGTGGCGTCGCCGAGCGGGGCTTCCATGGCGACGGCCTTGAGCAGCCGGCGCATGATCTTGCCGCTGCGGGTCTTCGGGAGCTTCTTCACCAGGAAGACGCGCTCCGGCGTAGCGATCGGGCCCATCGTGTCACGGATGTGCTTCTTGATCGCGCCCTCCATGGAGGCGATTTCTTCCGGTGTTGATGGGTGGTAGCCCTCCCTCAGAATGACGAAGATGGTTATGGATTCGCCCTTGACCTCGTCGGGCTTAGCGATGGCGGCTGCTTCCGCCACGGCCTCGTGAGAGATGGCGGCGTTTTCCAGCTCCAGCGTGCCCAGTCGGTGCCCCGCGACCTTGATGACTTCGTCAGCTCGGCCGAGGAGCCAGAAGTAGCCGTCCTCGTCCTGGATCGAGTAGTCGCCTGTCAGGTAGTTGCCGGGGAAACGGTTCCAGTAGGCCTCTTTGAACCTCTCCGGGTCCTTGTACAGGGTCATGAGCATGCCGGGATACGGTTTCTTGAGGATCAGGAGGCCGCGCTCTCCGGCCGGTACGGGCTCACCGTTCTCGTTGACGACCTGCGGCACGACACCGGGCAGCGGGAGGCTGGCCGAGCCGGGCTTGAGTGGCGGCATCTGGATGGCCGGCGCCGACGAGATGAGGATGCCGCCGGTCTCCGTCTGCCACCAGGTATCGACGATGGGGCAGCGCCCCTTGCCGACGTGGTCGTAGTACCACTCCCAGGTGTCGGGGTTGATCGGCTCACCGACGGAGCCCAGCAGCTTGAGGCTGCTCAGGTCG
>JBGQNJ010000190.1:0-3780 GCA_041501065.1 Dehalococcoidia bacterium | reverse complement strand
CGTCGCTTCGAGGCGTTCCTCAGCGGCCTCGGCGTGCCGCAGCCGCCGGGCGCCGGCGTCACGACGCTCGAAGATGCCCTCAATACCGCCGACGTCATCGGCTACCCGGTGCTCGTGCGGCCCAGCTACGTCCTCGGCGGGCGGGCGATGGAGATCGTGCAGAACGCGACGGAGCTCGTGCGCTTCATGGGCGCCGCCGTGGAGCTGAGCGGCGGCAAGCCGATCCTCATCGACAAGTACTTCGAGGGCAAAGAGGTCGAGGTCGACGCCATCGCCGACGGCGAGCGCGTCCTCATCCCCGGCATCATGGAGCACATCGAGCGCGCCGGCGTCCACTCCGGCGATTCGATGGCCGTCTATCCGGGCCTCGACCTCAGCCAGCACGAGATCGATACCATCGTTGACTACACGGAGCGCATCGGCCTGGCGCTGAACGTGCGCGGGCTGATGAACATCCAGTTCGTCATCATGGCCGACAGCTCGGAGAACGGCTCCTCCGTCTACGTGCTGGAGGTGAACCCGCGCGCCAGCCGGACAGTGCCCTTCCTCTCGAAGGTGACGGCCGTGCCGATGGTACGCCTGGCGGTCAACGTGATGCTCGGCAAGACGCTGGCCGAGCAGGGCTACCCGGGAGGGCTGTGGCCGGCGCAGGACCTGGTTGCCGTCAAAGCGCCGGTGTTCTCGATGGCGAAGCTGGTCGGCGTCGACACATACCTGGGGCCGGAGATGAAGTCGACGGGCGAGGTCATGGGCGTCGACAAGGAGTTCCCGGCGGCTCTGGCGAAGGCGCTCCTCTCCGCCGAGCTGATGCTCCCAAGCGGCGGCGGCGTCCTCCTCAGCATCGCCGATAAGAACAAGGCGGAGTCGGTGTCGATCATCCGCGAGCTGGCGCAGGCCCGCTTCCGCCTCTACGCTACCGAGGGCACCGCCGACATGATTCGGGGCCTGGGCATGGAGGTGGAGGAGGTCACGAAGCGCCTCAGCGAGGGCCACCCCAACGTCGTCGACGTCATCCAGCAGAGGAAGGTCGACTGCGTCGTCAACACGCCCGAAGGCGGCGGGCCGTCGGCGATGCGCGACGGCTTCCAGATCCGCCGCGCCGCGGTCGAGAACCGCATCCCCTGCTTCACATCGCTAGATACGGCGCGCGCGGCAGTGCGAGCGCTGCTCCTGGCGAGCCAATCCACGCCTACCGGCATGCAGGCCTACAACGTACAGCCGCTGCGCCTCTACCTGCGCCGCGACGGGTCGCGAAAGGACTCGCCGGACGCATGAAGGTCGCGACAGGCCGCATCCTCAGCACAGAGCGCGTCTTCGGCTCGACGTATCTCACATGGTTCAAGGCGCCGGCGCTCGTGCCAGGCGCGTCGCCGGGGCGCTTCCTCATGGTCCGACTACTCGACGGCAGCGACCCGCTGCTGCCGCGCCCGATGAGCTACCATCGCGTCCGCGCCGGCGGCGAGGTCGGCATCTTCTACCAGGCGCGCGGCCGCGTGACGTCGATGCTGTCGGAGCAGCCGGCGGGCACAGAGGCACTGCTTTGGGGCCCGCTGGGTCGCGGCTTCAGTGTGCGGCCGGCTGCGCAGAACCTCCTGCTGGTCGCCGGCGGCATGGGCGTGGCGCCGCTCGTCTGGCTCGCCGAGGAGTCGGTGGCGAAGGGCAAAAACGTGACGTTCGTCATCGGCGCGCGAGACGCGTCGGTGCTGCCGCCGTCGAGCCTGCTGCCGCCGCAGGTCGAGCTGATGGTCGCGACGGAGGACGGTTCGGCAGGACGCAAGGGAATGGCATCGGAGGTCTTCGAAGAGTGCCTGCCGTGGGCGGATCAGGTCTTCGCCTGCGGCCCGCACGCCATGTACGAGTCGATGGCGTCGGTGGTACGCCGACTGCGCGACCGGACGCCGGTGCAGGTGCTGCTGGAGACGCCGATGGCCTGCGGGATGGGTTTGTGCTACGGTTGCGCGGTCGAGACGCGTCGCGGCGTGCGGCAGGTCTGCCACGACGGTCCGCGATTCGACCTGCGCGACGTGTTCTAGAGGGAGGACTTGTCATGGCATCGAAATGCGAGGACTGCGCCTGGCGAAAGCGCTCGGAGGCGAACCCGAAGTCGTTCATGGCGCGCATCTGGCGCTGGCACACGAAGGTCTGCCCGGGCTGGAAGGCGTATCAGCGGGAGGTAGCGCACGAGAAGGAAGAGACGCCGACAGAAGGACGGGGCTAGCGACACGGAACGTGAAGCCCGCGAAGGAATGAGCGAATGGAGCAGGATGACGACCTGTTAGTGGTAGAGTTCCGCCACGCCGCGATCGGCGGAGGTTTTTCAGTTGTGGACCACGAGTTGCCCAACGTTGCCAACTACCGCAACATCATCGTCGATGCTGTAAGTGTCGGCAATTCGCCCTTAGAATTGGCTGCGGAGGATGGGGCGCGAACGGTTCAATCCATCTTACGGTTCAATTCGAAAGTGGATCAGGTGGTGCGGGCAGGAGGAACAGCCGCGGTACTGCTCCCTTCCGCACGCACAAGGGATTTGCGCTATCAGGAACAAGGTAGCCCAAGGAGGTTGCCTCTGGATGACGCTATACCTGGACCTTTTCGATATATCACAGATCCGGGTCTCCGAGTTGATCATGTTACGGAAGTCGTCCGTCGCTACTTCGAGCAGATTCGAAATGTGGACGGCTGCATAGAGTGCACCGACCTGAACCTCAACACCATCACTCAGGCATTCGGTACCTTTGGCCAGAATCTCGCGATGACCGTGCAGATGGAGAGAGGCGTTCTTATCTACCTTCCACCTTATGCCACTTCCGCGACCCAAGCCATCGATATCGTAGCGGCCGATATTCTCAACAGGCCGCGCACACAGATTGTGTGGCCGGAATGGATATACACAGCTCCATTCGAATCGGTTCAGAGGGGAGCGGAACGGCTTGAGCGTGCCCGCAACGGCCTCTCCTCCGCTGAGGAGCGGCTGCAACGCTGCGAGGAGGAGTTTGATCGGCTAAAGGCCCCATTGCGCGTTGTCATCGGGACCGGAATCGATGGTCTTCAGAAGCCTTGCGAAGAACTCCTCAGGGAAATGGGATTTTCCACACTTGCACCTCCACCCAGCGTCTCCGACGAGTTCATCCTCGCAAGCGCTGGGATGCCCATCTTGGTGGAAGTCAAAGGGATAGACGGGCCAGCGGTGAAGGCTCACATGACCCAGTTGCTAGCTGACGCGGCGAATCTGGAAGAGTTGCAGAAGACGGAGGTGAAGCCTCTGCTGCTCGTCAACTCCTTGAGGCAATTGCCGGTTCAAGAACGAGAGGCCGGCAAGAATCATCCGTTTGGACAATGGATTGAAGACCACGCCGGTGATCTTGGCGCCGCATTCATGACTACGTGGGACTTGCTAATGGTCTACTATGCAGTCCAATCAGAGCCGAAACTAGCGAGCCAATTCCTGAAGGACATCGTCGAGACGAATGGCCGGATTATGGTGAGTAAGTTCGTGAAATAGGTCATGATGCTCCACCGGCCCAATTCAGTAGTCCAAGGTGACTGCCTCGACGTCATGGCGACGTGGCCGGACGCCTGCGTCGACCACTGCATAGCGGACCCGCCGTTCGGCATCGCGTCCGGCAGCGGGCGACGCGGCAAGAAGGGGCTCGGCTGGGCGTTCTCGTCGCACGTGACGATGCAGGAGACGTGGGACCGCTTTAGCCAGGACGAGTTCTTCCAGTTCAACGTCCGCTGGCTGTCGGAGGTGTGCCGCGTCGTCAGGCCGAACGGCAACAT
>JBGQNJ010000189.1:0-3787 GCA_041501065.1 Dehalococcoidia bacterium | reverse complement strand
GAACTCCTTTCCCGAGGGGTGGTAGGGCGCCATTATATGGCAGGGGCGTTGAGTCTGGCAAGCCGCGGGGCTCGGCGGCGGCGTCCCGCTGCGAGGGGGGTCGTTCTTGACTCGCTATATGCGGGGTGTTACGCTCTAAATGCGCATTTCTTGAGGCGCGGAGGAGGATGGTTACTATGCCGCTTCTAGGCCTGGCTCCGCTCGCCGGAATCGGCCCGATTGGGCCCGTCGAACTGGTCCTGATCCTCGCCGTCGTCATCATTATCTTCGGTGTCGGCCGGCTGCCGGAGGTTGGTGGAGCGATAGGCAAGGGGATCCGCGAGTTCCGCAAGGCCAGTAAAGAGGACGACGAGCCGAAGCAGATAACGCAGGCGCAGTCGACTGCAGAGTCGCCGCCGGCACAGAGTCCGCCCGTGCAGCAGCAGACGCCGGCCGTTGTCTGCGACAAGTGCGGCACGGCGAACACGCCGGGCAACCGCTTCTGCGGTCAGTGCGGAGCTGCCCTGGAGGCGCGCGTCTAGCAAGACAGCACGGATAGCATCGAGGGGCCGTCGACGCCGTAGTGGGTCGGCGGCCTTCGCGTTCTCGCGCATCAACGCCCTAGGCGACGGAGTGGTAGAATGCGTCCATGCTCGACGTCTCCGTCCACATCACCCAAGGAACATCCATCTGGGAGGCTGTCGCGGCCACCGGTACAGTGGCTGTGGCCATCGCTACGTTTCTCGCCGTGCTCGTCGCCCTCTTTGGTCGAGATCTGTGGGAGAGGCGGCACAGGCCTGTCCTCACAATCGACTACGGCCCTGGAGAACCCTATTGTCGCGACACGATACTGGAACCTGGAAATGTAAAGGCACATTGGGTTCGGGTTAGGATCGTGAACCGAGGGGGTACCGCCAAAGGTTGCAGGGGCAAACTGATCGCGGTCTGTGAGGCGGATGGTTCCGCTCGGAACGACCGTGATCCCATGCTGCTAAGATGGGCTGGCATGCCGAAGAACCAGGAGCTCCGCCCACTCGACTTGGCGCGTGACGACTCCCACTTTCTCGCCGTTGTCGTCGCCACCGATGACAACAAAGAAGTCGCCACGATTTGCACGGACCCCAATGCACGTCCCGGCTTCCCCCAGACTCTTGAGGCGGGACAACTCCATCGGGTGAGGCTGGGCGTGTATTGCGACAACGGCGAGCCCGCCACCGCTGACTTCAAGGTCACGTTCAGCGGCGACGTCCACAGCCTTAGCATGAGGCAAGTCTGAAAGCCTGACGGGGCCCGCTGCCGCCTGCCGCATCATGAGCCACGATCTTCCCACCCGCTCGCCCAGGGACGTCGAACAGGCCGTAGCAGCGGGGCTCCGCATCCGCCGCGAATCGTGTAGGGGCGCACGGCCGTGCGCCCCTACAACATCGTCCTGCCCCTCTTGACAGGCGTTGCGGGGGGGGGTCGATAATGGGAATGAACCCCTCCCATGGGGGTAGGGTGCAACAGGCAGATTGAAGGAGGGCCGGCGGTGCAGGATACGACCCGCGCGGAAAGCCTGAAGAGGCTCAGATACATAGAGGGCCACCTCAACGGCGTGCGACGCATGATCGAGGAGGACACCTATTGCGTCGATATCCTCAAGCAGTCGTTTGCCGTGCGGCGCGCCATCGAGAAGCTCGAGCAGATCATGCTCCAGGGACACCTGAGTACCTGCGTCGTCGAAGGCATCCGCGACGGCCGCGAGGAGCAAGTCGTCGGGGAGCTGAGGGAGCTGTACGAGCTCGCCAATCGGTAGCGAGGAGGAGGAAGGATGTTCGAGGGTCTGGGTGTGTTTGCTCTACTGGCTTTTCTTGTCTGCCCGCTGATGATGGTGGCCATGGCGGCGTTCGCCTGGATTGTCGGCAGGCGGTCCGGTGGCGAAGGTGAGCACGCCGGTCACGGCATGATGTGTCACGGCCACGTTCACAGATCCCGGTCTAGAACCGAGGAGTCGCTTCCCGGCAACGATGGAGAAGCGTCATAGACGCGCAGCAAGGCTCCCCGTGAGGTGAAAGGGATGAAGTCCAAGACAAATGAAGAGACAGTAATCCCTATCGAGGGGATGCACTGCGCGTCCTGCGTCCTGCGCGTCGAGAACTCGCTGAAGAAGGTGCCGGGTGTCGAGAATGCAGCGGTTAACCTGGCGATGGAGCAGGCGACGGTCGCCTTCGATCCGCAGGCTTGCACGCTGGGCAGCCTCTACCAGGCCGTCGAAGATGCCGGCTACCACGCGCGTCCGGAGGCGCTGGCCGCCCCCGATGAGCAGCAGCGGGCGAGGGAACGGGAGGAGCGCGCGCTCTGGCGGAAGTTCCTGTTCGCGGGCATCATCGGCGCGTTTCTCATCGTCGCGGCTCAGTACCAGCACCTGCCGCTCGTCGCCGGGCTGCCGATGGCGGTTGTGACCGTCACTTCTTTCGCGCTTGCGACGCCGGTGCAATTCTGGGCGGGCTGGCAGTTCTATGAGGGCGCCTGGAACCGGCTGCGCCACCTCGACGCCGACATGAACACGCTGGTCGCGGTCGGCACCAGCGCGGCCTACATTTACAGCGTCTTCGCCACCTTCGCGCCCGGTCTCTTCCGGGCCGCGGACGTGGAGCCTGCCGTCTATTTCGACACGGCGGCCGCAATCATCGCCCTCATCCTTTTTGGTCGCTACCTGGAGGCGAAGGCGAAGGGCCGCACCTCGATGGCGATCAAGCGGCTGATGGGCCTGCGGGCGCGGACGGCGCGCGTCGTGCGGGACGGCGACGAGGTCGACGTGCCCGTTGAGAACGTCGTCGCCGGCGACGTCGTCATCGTCCGGCCGGGCGAGAAGATACCGGTCGACGGAGTGGTCCTCGAAGGGCGCTCCGCGGTGGACGAGTCGATGATCACGGGCGAGAGCATCCCGGTGGAGAAGGGCCCCGACGACGAGGTCATCGGCGCGACCATCAACCGGACGGGTAGCTTCCGCTTTCGCGCCACCCGCGTCGGGCAGGACAGTGTGCTGGCGCAGATTGTGCGGCTGGTGCAGGAGGCGCAGCTATCGAAGGCGCCGATCCAGCGCCTCGCCGACGTGGTGGCGAGCTATTTCGTGCCGGCGGTGATAGGTACGGCAGCGCTGACGTTCGTCATCTGGCTTGTATTCGGACCGACACCGGCGTTCACCTTCGCGCTCTTGAACGCGGTCGCGGTGCTGATAATCGCCTGCCCCTGCGCCCTCGGCCTGGCGACGCCGACGGCCATCATGGTGGGCACCGGCAAGGGCGCCGAGAACGGCGTCCTCATCCGCGGCGGCGAGTCGCTAGAGACGGCGCACCGCATCAACGCCATCATATTCGACAAGACGGGAACGCTGACGGCCGGAGCGCCGTCGCTGACGGACGTTCTCCCCGCCGACGGCTGGGTTGAGACGGATCTGCTGCAACTGGCGGCGAGCGCCGAGCGCGGCTCCGAGCACCCACTGGGCGAGGCGGTGGTCGCGGCGGCGCGCGAGCGCAGCCTGGCGCTGTCCGACGCGACGGAGTTCACGGCGCTGCCCGGTCGCGGTGTCGAAGCGACAGTCGACGGCCGAAGGGTGCTGGCGGGCAACCTCAAGCTGATGGCGGAGAACGGGCTCGCTCTCGATGGGCTGCGACCTGACAGCGAAAGGCTCGCGGCCGAAGGCAAGACGCCGATGTACGTCGCCATCGACGGCCGCCTGGCCGGTATCGTCGCCGTTGCCGACACGGTGAAGCCGGGCACCGCCGAAGCCATCGCCCACCTGAAGGCGATGGGCATCGAGGTTGCG